>NZ_JBHVST010000041.1:0-90598 GCF_042885015.1 Streptomyces sp. NPDC058086
GTCCAGTACGAGGGCCTGTGCCCGGCACGCCGAGAGCACGCACCTGACGCCGCAGGGCCCGCCCTCCGGGCGGACGACGGGAATGTGACGACAGGGCCTAGGTCCGTCCCTCCCGCTCCTGTGCGTCCTTCAGTGCCGCGGACGTCGTGGCCCAGCGGGCTCGGACGACTCTGAAGCCGTCCCGTTCCGCCTCGTCGCAGACGAGTTCGTCGTCGTCGACGAGGACGTGGATCTCGCGGTCGCGCGCGAGCCGGCGCAGGATGTCCAGCTTGGTGCGGCGGGCGGGCCTGCGGTCGTCGTTGCGTCGCATCCAGACACGCCCCTCGGGCAACCCCTGCGCGGCCAGCCACTCGACGGTGTCGCGGCGGCAGCGCTCGGGACGGCCGGTCAGATAGACCACCTCGCACTCCTCCGTGCTGCGCAACGCCAGGGCCACCCCCTCCGCGAGCGGCGGATCCTGCGGCGCGGCCGCGAAGAACGCGTCCCAGTCCCGCGGCTTGCGCTCCAGGAACCGCTGCCGGTGCGCGCTGTCCGCGAGCGTGCCGTCGAGGTCGAACACGGCGAGCGGTCTGCTGGTCTTCTCCCTGGTCTTCTCCGTCACGCGGACCACCCTAAACAGGGCCGCCGACACCCGGCACTCCACGGCCACCGCCCGCCCCTGTGAATCCGTAGTCCCCTCGCACCAACTTCCTTCACCACAAGCACTATTCACATCACCCAGCAAGCCCTTACCGTGATGCCTCGCACTGCTTGTTGCACAGCATGTCGCACAACATTCGGTATTTCGAACGAGAACAGGGCGGTGAAGGGACACCACCGCCCGGTTCTTCGGCATGCGGAGGTCTTCGTGAACCCCCCACTCGACAGACGTCACTTCCTCGCCGTCACCGGCACGTCCACGGCCGCCGTGACCCTGGCCGCGGCCGGCGGCGGCGCGGCCCACGCCTCGACCGGGACCGACAGCTCGGGCGTCACCGTCGCCCACGACGCCACCGCTCCCGTCAGGCCTTTCCCCCTCGGCTCGGTGACCCTCCTGGACAGCGCCTTCCGGGCCAACCAGCAGCGCAACTCCGCCTATCTGCGCTTCGTGGACATCGACCGGCTGCTCCACACCTTCCGTACGAACGTCGGTCTGCCCAGCAGCGCCCAGCCGTGCGGTGGCTGGGAGGGCCCGAGCGTCGAGTTGCGCGGCCATTCGACCGGCCATCTGCTCTCCGGGCTCGCCCTCGCCTACGCCAACACCGGGGAGCGGGCCCTGCGCGACAAGGGTCATCGGCTCGTCGCGGCGCTCGCCGGGTGCCAGGCCGCCTCCCCCGCCGCGGGCTTCGGCGCGGGCTATCTGTCCGCGTTCCCGGAGAGCTTCTTCGACCGCCTCGAAGCCGGGACCGGCGTATGGGCGCCGTACTACACGATCCACAAGATCATGGCCGGGCTGGTCGAGCAGCACCGGCTGACCGGCAGCGGACAAGCCCTCGACGTCGTGCTGCGCCAGGCCGAGTGGGTCGACCGGCGCACCGAGCCGCTGTCGTACGAGCAGATGCAGCGGGTGCTGGAGACGGAGTTCGGCGGCATGAACGACGTGCTCGCCGATCTGCACGCCCTCACCGGCGACACCAAGTGGCTCGCCGTCGCCGAACGCTTCACGCACGCCCGCGTCTTCGACCCGCTGGCCAGGAACGAGGACAGGCTCGCGGGGCTGCACGCCAACACCCAGATCCCCAAGATGGTCGGCGCCCTGCGCCTGTGGGAGGAGGGCCTGCCCGACCGCTACCGCACGATCGCCGAGAACTTCTGGCAGATCGTCACCGACCACCACACCTACGTGATCGGCGGGAACAGCAACGGCGAGGGCTTTCACGAACCGGATGTCATCGCGGGCCAGTTGTCGAACAACACCTGCGAGAACTGCAACAGCTACAACATGCTGAAGCTGACCCGGCTGCTGCACTTCCGCACACCGCAGCGCACCGATCTGCTCGACTACTACGAGCGCACCCTGTTCAACCAGATGCTCGGTGAGCAGGACCCGGACTCGGCGCACGGCTTCAACATCTATTACACGGGTCTGGGCCCCGGCGCCTTCAAGCAGCAGCCGTCCTTCATGGGCACCGACCCGGACGCGTACTCCACCGACTACGACAACTTCTCCTGCGACCACGGCACCGGCATGGAGACGCAGGCGAAGTTCGCCGACACCGTCTACTCGCACGACCGGCACCGGCTGCTGGTGAACCTGTTCATCCCGTCGCAGGTCAACTGGCGGGACCAGAACATCACTTGGCGACAGACCACCTCCTTCCCCGATCGGTCCTCGACCGTGCTGACCGTCACCGCCGGACGGGCCGCGCACCAACTCCTCGTCCGTGTACCGTCCTGGGCCGCGGACGCCCGCGCGGCGCTCAACGGCCGCGCCCTGCCCGACCGTCCTGAGCCCGGCGGTTGGCTGACCCTCGAGCGGGAGTGGCGCGCCGGGGACCGGGTCGAGGTGTCGCTGCCCATGCGCACGGTCATCGAGCCCACGCCTGACGACCCCGACGTCCAGGCGGTACTGCACGGCCCGGTGGTGCTGGCAGGGGCGTACGGGGACCGGGCGACGCCGTGGCTGCCGCGCCTGGACACCGGATCCGTACGGCAGGAGTCAACGGACCCGCTGCGGTTCACCGCCCGCGCCGACGGTGCGGACGTCTCACTGCTGCCGATCTCCCGGGTGCACCACCAGCACTACTCCGTGTACTGGCAGACCGGTGAACCACCTCCCCCGCCACCGGAGTTCGCCGCCTGGCACCGTTTCGACGAGACCTCCGGGACCACGGCCGCCGACGCCACCAGGAACGGGAAGGCGGCCCAGCTCGTCGGCGGTGCCGCCTGGACGGCGGCCGGCGTCAGCGGTGGCGCGGTGGCCCTCGACGGCACGGACGGGTACGTACGCCTGGCCGACGACCTCCTTGCGGGTGCCGCCGCCTACACGCTGGCCGGCTGGGTGCGGCTGGACGGCCAACCCGGCGTCTGGGGCCGGGTGTTCGACCTCGGCACCGGTGTCACGGCCAACATGTTCCTCACCCCGCTCAGCGGCGACGGCACCCTCCGCTACGCCATCACCGCCGCAGGCGCGGGTGCCGAGCAGCGCATCGACGCCGCGCCGTTGCCCACCGACCGCTGGGTGCATGTGGCGGTGACGTACGGCGGCGGGACCGCCGTCCTGTACGTGGACGGGCAGGAGGCCGGACGGAACGCCCAGGTCACCGTGGACCCGAGCTACTTCGGCAACCACATCCGTGCCGGTTACCTCGGCACGCAGTACGCCGACCCCTACCTGAGGGGTGCCGTCGACGACTTCCGTGTGTACGGCAAGACCCTCACCGCCGAGGAGGTCGCCGCTCTGGCCCAGGCCTGGGCGACGCCACCTCGACGTGTGCGCAGGACGGGTGGGGACGCGGAGCCGCCGCACCCCCACCCGGAACGACAGAAACAAGGAGAGCCGCAAAAATGATCACCCCCGACCGGAACGCGTCCTCGACGCCGCTCAACCCGTCCCGGCGCAGTCTGCTGCGCGCGATGGTCGCGATACCCGCAACCGCACTCGTACTGGGCGAACTGCCCGGCCTGCTCGGCTCGGCCGCCGCGGCGGCCCCCGCCCACGGCTCGGCCACCCGCTACACCATCGTGCCGTTCCTCAACAGCGACGACGGCACCGTGAACGTCTACCAGTCCGACGACGCGACCGACTTCCGGCTCGTCAAGTCCTCCGCCTACACCCCGCCCGGCAACCGCATCCGCGACGCCAGCGTGTTCAAGCACACCGACGGCTACTACTACATCACCTACACCACGCACACCTGGCAGGACGTCAGCACCACCATCGGATTCGCCCGCAGCTCCGACCGGGCCAACTGGACCTTCCTGTACGACTACACGGTCCCCCTCACCAATCTGTCCCGCGCGTGGGCCCCCGAGTGGTTCGTCGACAGCGACGGCAGCGTGAACGTCATCGTGTCCTGTTCGACCACCGACGACGAGTGGATCTTCACGCCGTATGTGATGAAGGCCGCCAACTCCGCTCTCACCGCGTGGAGTTCACCCGTGGCTCTGTCCGGTATCGGCACCAACCACATCGACACGTTCATCGTGAAGATCGGCTCCACCTATCACGCGTTCCCGAAGAACGAGACGACGAAGTACATCGAGTACGCGACCGCCTCCAGCCTGACCGGGCCGTACACCATCACCCGGACCGGCGACTGGGCCGGCTGGGGCGGCACCCGTGAGGGTCCCTCGGTGATCCAGCTCGACAACGGGGCCTGGCGGATCTTCTTCGACGGCTATGGCGACGGCAGTTACTACTACAGCGACAGCTACGACACCTTCGCGACCTGGACCGCCCCGAAGAAGCTTCCGGGCATCTCCGGAACGGCCCGGCACTTCACCGTGATCAAGGAGACGGTGTCCGGCGGCGTGAACCTGGCGACCGATGTCACCCGTTCCTTCCGGTCGGGCAACTACTCCACCCGCTACTGGCAGGAGCAGTCCGCGCTGCTCAACCTGCCCGTGGTCACCAGCTCCAGCACCACCGCGGAGAAGCAGGCGTCCACCTTCACCGTGGTGCCGGGCCTCGCCGACGCGAACGCCTACTCCTTCCGGGACGCGGCGGGCAACTACCTGCGCCACTGGGACTTCCGGGGCCGCTTCGACGCCAACGACGGTACGTCGACGTTCGCCAAGGACGCCACGTTCGTCATCCGCACGGGCACCCCAGACGGCGCCGTCCGCTTCGAGTCGTACAACTACCCGGGCTACTACCTGCGCCACTACAACTACCAGCTGCGCCTGGACGTGTCGGACGGCACCGACCTCTTCCGCCAGGACAGCTCCTTCGTGCCCGTGACGGCCTGGGCATGACCTCCGCAGCCGCAGCCTCGGCCTCAGCCTCAGCCTCAGCCGAAGAAGTGAGGGAGACGCACCCGATGAGCGACCGCCCCAGCCCCCTTCAGCCGTCCCGCCGCACCGTGCTGGGGGCGATGGCCGCCCTCACCGCCTCCTTCACGATCGGCGTCCCGTCCGCGCGCGCCGCGGCCGGATCCGCGTACGTGATGGGCTACTTCACCGAGTCCCCGAACGGCCTCGGCGACGACTACGGCCTCCACCTGGCCGTCAGCACCGACTCGCTCCAGTGGATGCCGCTGAACCAGAACAACCCGGTCGTGACCCCGACCGGGGGCACCGGCGGTCTGCGCGACCCGTTCATCCTGCGCAAGCAGGACGGCACGTTCGTGGTGCTCGCCACCGACCTCAAGGGCACCGACTGGAGCCTGCAGAGCCAGTACATCCACATCTGGGACTCCGCCGATCTGCGCTCCTTCACCGGCTACCGGCGACTGAAGCTGCACGACATGGCCACCCACAGCTGGGCTCCGGAGGCGTACTGGGACGCGGGGCGTGGCCAGTACGGGATCATCTACTCGGCCGTCAACTCCACGGGCCACAACGTGATCATGGTGAACTACACCACCGACTTCGTGACGGCGTCGACGGCGCAGGTCTTCTTCGACCCCGGCTACGACATCATCGACGGCGATCTGGCCGTGGGCGTCGGTGGGGTCAACTACCTCTACTTCAAGAAGGACCAGACGCTGGTCGGCGCCAAGTCGACCTCCCTGGACCCGGGCAGCTTCACCGTGTTCAGCACACCCGCCGCACACGGCGGCACCGAGGCCCCGATCCTCGTGAAGTCCCAGACGTCGAGCACCTGGTACCTCTGGGGAGACACCTACACCCCGAACGGTGTCTTCTACGCCTGGCAGACGAGCGACCTGGCCGCCGGCACCTGGGCCGCCGTCGACCAGCGGCTCTACACCCAGCCGGTCAACTCCAAGCACGGCACCATCCAGCCGATCACCACCACCGAGTACGACAACCTCGTGGCGGCGTACGGAAAGCCGAGCTGGAACCGGATCAAGTCCTACAACTACCCGGACCGTTACGTCCGCCACGCGAACTACGTCGGCAGGATCGACGCCTACCCGTTCGACCCGTACACCGACGCGGAGTGGAAGCTCGTGCCGGGGCTCG
Source organism: Streptomyces sp. NPDC058086 (assembly GCF_042885015.1). NCBI lineage: Bacteria > Bacillati > Actinomycetota > Actinomycetes > Kitasatosporales > Streptomycetaceae > Streptomyces > Streptomyces sp. NPDC058086. The sequence continues at coordinate 6,067 of NZ_JBHVST010000041.1, forward strand.
CCGACAGCTCCGGGGTGTCCTTCCAGTCCGTCAGCTATCCCACGCGCTATCTGCGGCACTACAACTACCAGCTGCAACTGGACGTCAACGACAGCACGACGACGTTCGCGCAGGACGCCACGTTCTACCGGACCGCGGGCCTGGCCGACACCTCCTGGTCATCTTTCCGCTCCTTCAACTATCCGGACCGTCACATCCGCCACGCAGACTACGTCCTGCGCATCGATCCCATCTCCACCAGCACCGAGAAGGCCGACGCCACGTTCTCGGTCGGCTACTGACGCCCCGTCATCCCTCAGTACCCAGCCCCCAGGAGACACCCCCATGTCACCTCTCCGAGGAGTCCTCGCCACACTGGCCGCGGCAGCCGCGGCCCTCGGCGGACTCACGGCGACCGCCCCCGCTGCGGCCGCCGCCGACTCGGGCACCTTCAACGTGCTCAGCTACAACGTCGCCGGACTCCCCGAGAGCCTCTCCAGCGCCTCGACCCCGCGCGACACCAGCACCACGGCGATAGGCCAGCGGCTCGGCCCGTACGACATCGTCCACGTGGAGGAGGACTTCAACTACCACGCCTACCTCTACGCCGGCGACACCACGCACGCCTACCGCACGCCCACCAGCGGCGGTGCCGGGATCGGCAGCGGGCTCAACACCCTGTCCAAGATCTCCTACGACACCGACGACTTCGAGCGGGTGCACTGGAACTCCTGCCAGATCGACTCGGGTGACTGCCTGACCCCCAAGGGCTTCACGTTCATGCGGGAGCGGCTGGCGGAGGGCGTCTACGTCGACTTCTACAACCTGCACACCAACGCGGGCACGAACGACGGCGACCTGGCCTCGCGGGCGGACAACCTCAACCAGCTCACGGCGTTCATCCAGAGCCACTCCAAGGGCAACGCCGTGGTGGTCATGGGTGACACCAACACCCGCTACACCCGTACCGGCGACACGATCGCCGAGTTCGGCGCGGCCAACGGCCTGACCGACGCCTGGGTCAAGCTCATCCGCGGCGGCACCCCGCCCGCCAAGGGCAGCGACGCGCTGGTCTGCGACCAGACCGGTGCCACCGTGCCCAACACCTGCGAGGTCGTGGACAAGATCCTCTACCGCGGCAGCAAGCTGGTCACGCTCGACGCCACGAGCTACAACAACGAGCACGCGAGCTTCCTGACCTCGGACGGGCTGATGCTCTCCGACCACGACCCGATCACCGCCAGGTTCACCTGGTCGCGCAACTCCGCCTTCCAGCTGAGCGACCAGTTCGGCGGCCCGCACGGGGACTACTTCAACGACATCGACAGCGTGCCGGCCGGGGCCAGGGCGACCACCCTCACGCTGCGCAGCGGCTCGCGCGTCGACCAGATGGGCCTGACCCTGAGCAGCGGCACCACGCTGACCCACGGCGGTACGGGGGGCACCGCCTCGTCGCTCACGCTCGGCAGTGGCGAGTACGTCACCTCGGCGCAACTGTGCCAGGGCGTGAAGGACGGCAACACCCGCATCTTCTACGCCAAGTTCACCACCAACCTCGGCAACAGCCTGGCGGGCGGTACGACGACCTCGGACTGTGTGACCCGCACGGCGCCGTCGGGCTGGCAGGTCGCCGGGTTCCACGGCCGCACGGGCGACGAGGTCGACAAGATCGGCTTCATCTACACCCAGCGCTGACCGGACACGACCGGGCCCGTGGCCCCTGGTGTGCGCACACCAGGGGCCACGGGCTCACTTGCTCACTTGCTCACTTGCTCACACACGAGGCTCGGCTCACTCACGAGGAGAGCCACTCGGTGGCGTTCAGCGCGAGTGCGGCGTTGGTGGCTCCGGTGTCGTTCCAACCGTCGTACAGGGTGTTGCCGGACTGGCCGGTGCCGTCGTCGATCGGCGAACTGTCGCCCCAGAAGGCGACCTTGCCACTGCCGAAGGTGCTGGTGGCGAAGAAGGCCCCGGTGTTGCCCGAGTAACCGGAGCGGTAGAGCAGGCCCTTGACCGCCGAGTTGTCGGCGGGCTTCAGCGTGGCCGTCGTACCGTTGGCGATGAGGCTCTTGGTGACGGTGCCGAACGAGCCGTGCAGGACGGCGTTGGTGCTGTCGCTGATCGCCGCGGGGTAGCCCGAGCTGATGTTCAGCGAGTCTACGGAGAAGCCGAACGGGTCGGTGGAGTCGACGCTGTTGTTGGTCATCAGGTCGTTGAGGATCTTCACCGCGTCGTAGCCGTCGCTGTTGCGGTCGGCGCCGGTGTGGTCGGAGATCATGAACAGACCGCCGCCGTTCTTCACGAACGTCATGATCGCGGTCTTCTCGGCCGTGGTGAAGAGCGTGTTGGGCTCGGGCAGCACCAGCGTGTCGAAGTTCGACAGGTCGGTGGCCGAGGTACCGCCGTACGTCAGCTTGGAGCCCGAAGGCAGTGTGTCCAGGCTGTAGTCGCCGGTCTTCTGCAGGGCCACGCCCCACGAGGAGAGCGCGCCGGTCCAGTCGGTCTCGGAGGACGGCGAGGAGTCCTCGTTCAGCGGGTTCGGCTGACTGGTGGAGATGATCCAGTCGGCGTTGCCCGCCGTCTCCGCGTGGCCGTTGTCGAACAGGACGCGATGGGTGGTGGCCGCGTGCGCGGGGGCGGCGGTGGTCGTCTGGAGCGCGGCTCCCGTGAGCAGCACGCCGAGCGCGGTGAGGGCGACGGCGAGTCTGTGGCGGGGCCTTGTGGGGGTGAGCATCCGGCATTCCTCCATGGGTGGGGGCGGGGGAAGGGGCGGTGCGGGGCGCCGATCTGCGCGCGTAGAACGGCCGTTGAACGACTGCCGTCCGACACAACGGTGGACAGTACAGACATGATCAAGGCCGCCGGGAGACCCTGCCGCGACTTATCATCAACCTCTTACCTTGCGCCACAACCGGCGTAGAATTCAGGCCAGTTGAAGATCCGCGCGGTGGTTGCCCGCGGCAGTCGGACGATGATCCGTCAGGACGCGTCGACCAGCCAGGGCCTGACCTGCTTGCGCGCCTCGTGCAGCCGGGACTTGAGCGTGCCGAGCGGAATGCCGACGCGCTCGGCGACCTCGGCGTACTCCAGCTGGCAGATGTCCCGGTAGACCAACGGCGCCACCAGATGCGGGTGTTCGCGCTCCAGGCGCTCCAGCGCCTCCAGGAGGTCGATGCGGGATCCGGCGATCACGCTCGTGGTGCGCGGGTCGACGTGCTGCGAGGCATCGATGACGTCCGGCTGCTCGGCGGCCCGCCGCTTCAGCTCGCGGTACTTCTGACGGGCGCAGTTGGCGACGACCGTGTAGAGCCAGGTGCTGAACCGGCTGCGCCCCTCGAATGAGGTGATCTTCCGCGCCACCTGGAGGAGGACGTCCTGCGCCGCCTCCTCGGCGTCCTCGCGACAGGGCAGGAAGCGCCCGCAGCGCCGCACGACCTCCGGTCGGATCCCCTGGAGCAGCAGGTCAAGGGCTTCCGGATCGCCCGAGGCCGCGCGCAACGCGAGCTCCTCGGTCGCCGCCGCGTCCTGCACTGGGTGCTCCCCTCGGTGTCGATCAGAGGCCAGGCATCATAGTTGCATGGACTGCCTCGGCAGACAGACCGGGAGGTCATCCCTGACGCCCGGTTCAGCAGGGCAGTCGTCCGTGCCCATGCCACACGGAGTGTGATCCGGAAGTACCGTCGGACGCCCTCGTCGCGTACCAGGCCTCCCAGGACGTGAGCGACCAGGCCCACCGCGGGGTCCGGATGCCAGACGAGTGTGCGCTCGGCGAAGTGCGCCGTCGTCTCGGCGAGCGCGGTCACTTGCGCGTGGACAGTGCTCAGGCAGGAAGGGACGGCGGACAAAAGGGAGTTGAAGGTACGATTCATGTGGACCTCACCAGTTCGAAGCGGTGAGGTGCGGGCCCGCACCCCGGACTGTGCCGGCGTGAGTTCTCAAGGTCCCGCGTGCCTGGTCGGGGCACGAACCACGGCGAGGTCATGGACTTTCGGCTTTGCGAATCCGCAGGTCGGATCCCGTTGGGGTGGCATTTGCCGCGAGGTCTCGTTCGCGGTGTCGGCCCGGAAGGGCTCGACCTGTCCCCTACTCTGGGCGACCGGCAATCCAGCGATCTCGACGGGGAGTTGAGGCGGTGGCAGGAGCGGAAGCGTCAGAGCCGGGAGGGGACCGGCTGGGACCGGACTCCGAGGTGGCCCGCACAGCGGCACAGCTCCTGCTGACGGCCTTGGAACTGCTCTATGACCGTTGCCTTGAGCAGCTGCGACGGCAGACGACGGGGCGGCGGGGCGGTGAGGCAAGCCGCACGGACGAGGCGGTGTGGAGCGAGGTGCACCGGCTGGTGCGCCGTCAGATGGTCATGGACCGGGACTAGGGACTGAGCAGGGCGCCGGACCGTGTTCCTCAGTTCCACCGGGACACCTTCGTCTCGCTCCTCGCCGGCCTGCAGGCGGGCAAGGGCATCGGCTTCGACCAGCAGCGGATCGTGGAAGCCACGATCCGTCTTGCGCTCCCCTACCGGCTGCCCCCGTGCTCGTGGGACAGCTGCGCGTGGTCGTACGCGACCTGTGGCGGGTGAGCAGGGCGAGCGGCGACGGCGGGAAGTCGAAGAACGAATTCCTGCACGCTGTCAGCGAGCGGGCGCTCGACGAGATCGCACTGCTGGACCACGGGATCTCCCTCTCCGATCTCTACATCGCCCGGGGACACGAGGAACCTCTGGCCCGCACACTGGTCCAGCAGATCCGCGACCGGCAGCCGGGGCAGCGTCTGCGGAGTCGCCCCAGAACCGGGCGGAGACCGCCGGGGACCTGATGCGCGCGGCGGTGCGCGGCCTGCCCATCCGCGAAGTCGTCGCCCATCCGCTTCTGCGACGGCGAGCGTTGGCACAAGGCGCGTCGCAACAAGCTGAACGAGCTGAACGAGCTGATCCAGCGGAGTCTGGTCGACCACGCACCACACCGGCACCAACTGCCGGCCGCCGCGGTGAGCGAACGGATCCCGAGCGCGGACGTTCCCTGGATCGCCGCGCTGGCGAAGCAGACGGCCGAACAGCCGGCGTCCGTCACCTACGGCGCGGCACGTGCCGCGTTGGCCCGGTGCGGTACGGAACTCGCCTGGTGGTGTGCGGAGTTGTGGGCGGGCGCGCCGTGCCCGGACCCGGACGTGAAACTGGCGGCCCTCAGGCTGTGGGGCGATCTCGTGCGGCTGGGTGCGGCCGAGCGTCCCTCCCTCGCAGAGCAGGCCGGCCTGGCGGCGTCGTTCAGCGCGTCTCAGTGGGCCGGCGCTCTCTCGGTCCTGCGCCATTGGAACAGCTCGGAGGTCGCGCCTCTGGAGGCAGTCCCGGACAGGTCGAGCCGGTGACGGGCGCTCGCCCACTCGGCCGTGTGGACATGGGCGTCCCACAAGCCCGGCAGCAGCACCCGTCCCGCCAGATCGGGACCCGCTCACCGCCGGCCGGCACCGCTCGCCCCCCGGCGCCCTCCTCCGCGACGGCATGGGTGACTCTGCCGCCCGCCACCCGCAGGCGGGTGAGCGGTCCACCCGCGCCGAGCCGCACCCGGTCGAGTATCGGCGCGGTCGCCGGGGACAGGTCTCCTCCTGGGAGCCTGCGCCGAGCGCTTACGAAGTCCGCCATAAGGCCTCCATCTGCGACGACACGCGGTCTCGACCGGAGCGCGACGGATGTGACTCCCAACCGAACATCCATCAAGCCTTACCTCACCTCCCTGATCCGCCCCGTCCTGCGGGTGTTGGCCGCCGACGAGACCCTCGGTACCGAGGAAGAGTGCCCTGCGCACGGTGCCGCGTGCTCGGCGGCCGACGCGACCGGTAGGCTTCAACAGCCCGACCGTTGCCAGGAGCAGCAATCCGTCCAAGGACAGCGGCCACAGCGCCGCGCTCGTGGCATCCGCCCCGCCCTGGAGAGCAAATGCCCGCTGGTGAACAGATGCCAGGCCATCTCGACCGTGGTCGAACCCACCGGCTCACGGGCTTTCCGGCGGGTCGTCCATGCTGAGGGATCCCCTCGATCGGATCGGCCGCTACCGTCTGGACCGGCGTCTCGGCGCGGGTGGCTTCGGCGTCGTCTGGCTCGCCCACGACGAGGTGCTCGAGGCCGTCGTAGCCCTGAAGGTACTGTCCGACAACTGGGCCGACCATCTCGACGTCCGCGAACGTTTCCTCTCCGAGGCCCGGCTGCTGCGCAAGGCCGACTCGAACCGGGTCGTCCAGGTCTACGACATCGGCGAACTCCCCGACGGCAGGCCCTACTTCGTCATGGAGTACGCCGACGGAGGCACCCTCGCCGACCGGATCGAGGCCGGGCCGCTGCCCATCGCCGAGGCGCTGCGCCTGACGGCCCTCGCGGCGCGGGGCGCGGCCGCGCTGCACGCGGCCGGGATCGTGCACCGCGACATCAAGCCGTCCAACATACTGCTGCGCACCTCGTCCGGCGGCGCCGACCGCGTCCTGCTCGCCGACCTCGGGCTCGCCAAGAGCCTGGCGCAGGCCTCCGGGCTGACGATGGCGGCGGGTTCCGCGGGCTACACCCCGCCCGAACAGGCCCAGCCCGGTTCGGGCATCGACGCGCGGGCCGATGTGTACAGCCTCGGCGCCCTGGGCTACCACCTGGTCACGGGGTCGGTCCCCGGGCCGCCCGGCAAGGTCGTACGACCCGAGCGACTCCGTACGGATCTGGCCCCGGACGCGCAGCGGGCGCTGCTGCGCGCCATGGAACCCGACCGCGAGCGGCGCTGGCCCACGGCGCTGAGCCTGGCCGTGGAGTTGGAACGGCTGGCCGAACAGGTGTCGATGGGGTCGGTCCGCGTGCCCCGGCGCCGTCGTCGGACCGTACTGGTGGCCGTGGCCGCCGCGGTGGCGGTCGGCGCGGCCGGTGTGACCACCGCGCTCGTGACCCGGCGGTCCGACGCCCCGTCCGTGACGGTCGAGGACGCCTCCGGACAGGTCTCGGTCGAGGTTCCGCACGAGTGGGGCCGTCAACTGCGCGACTCCGGGTGGAATCCGCGGACCGTGGGCCTGTCGGACACGCACGAACCGGGTCTCGCCGTCGCGGACGACCTGGCGAAGTGGCAGAACCTGCGCTCGGGCGTGGACGGGGTGTTCGTCGGCCTGAGCGAACACGGCGACGTGCGCGGCAGGGTCGGGGCGATCGCCCACACCGACTGCCACTACGAGGGCAGCCGCACCTATACGGGCACGCGCTGGCACGGGCTGATCCGGACCTGGAACGCCTGTCCGGGCAGCCATGGCTCGCTCACGGAGGCGGGGCTCGCCTCGGCGGGCTCGGCGGGCGGGAACCAGCAGCCACAGCTGTACGTCCAGATCCGCCAGACCGCCGGCAGCGCCGCGACGACCGACCGGATTCTCGGCTCCATACGGGCCGGAGACTGACGAGCGGGGAGCTGACGAGCGGGAGGCTGACGAGCGGCGCCGAGGCCCGCGGGGCCCGGATCATGGGCCCCGTTCCGGGATCCGCGGAAATATAGCGTCCGGTCCGCGAACTTTTTCGCGTGCCCGAGCATCGGACATTGGTGACAGAGCACAGAGCGCCGTTCGCACGCCGAGTCAGGGCACGTGCGGTGAATTCCAAGGAGTGTTGACATGGCGACCTTCCGGCCCGGCGACGCGGTTCCCGTCCGCCGCCCGTCCTCCCCCACCCACAGGGCAGCACTGGTCGCGGGTGTCGCGCTGCTCGGCCTGCTCACGGCCTGCGGCACCGACCACGGCGCCGCCAGTCCTCCGCAGAAGCTCTCCGGCACCGCCGAGCCGGCCTCCGGCGACAAGACCACGGACACCACCGGTACGGGCGCCGCCCCGACCGGTTCCTCCACTCCCTCGGCAGCGGCCTCGAACTCGTCCTCGACCGGGAGCGGCTCGTCCGGCAGTACCCGGTGCCACACCTCGGAACTGCGCGCGACGGTCGGCGCCAACAACCCGGGCGCCGGTCAGGAGAACTTCCCCGTCGTCCTCACCAACATCTCCCACCGCACCTGCACATTGCGCGGCTTCCCCGGCGCGGCGTTCGTCAACGCGTCGGGCAACCAGCTCGGGCCCGACCCGAAGCGCTCCGCCGGCACGCCGACGACGGTCACGCTGACGCCGGGGCGTAGCGCGTGGGCGGGGCTGACGTTCTCCAATCCGGAGATCAGCGGCGCCAAGACGGCGGCACCCGCCACGCTGATCGTCACGCCGCCCGACGAGCGGGACCCGCTCAAGGTGGCGTGGCAGGGGGGCGAGGTACCGGTGTCCGGAAACGCCTCCTCGGTGTCCCTGACGGTCGTCCGGTCAGGCACCGGTGCCTGACCCCACCCGGCCCGCTCTCCGCCGGCCCGCTCTCCCCCGCCCCGCCATCAGTCACGAAGATGGCGGGGCGGGGAACTGCTGCGGGCGTACCGAGTTGTAGCGAGCGCCGGCGAGGTCGGCGAGGTCGGCCACGAGGACTCGCTCCCCAAGGCTCACTCCCCCTCAGTCGCCGGAAACGGTTTGTCACGGAACAGCAACACGTGCCGATCCCGGCGACCTTTCCCGACGATCCACGCATCACACCGTTTGACGCACCCCGCAGAGCGGCGCGTCACAGGAACGGAAGCTCCCGCCCGCGGGTGGGAGCCGGATCAAGGACATCGGGGGTTCAACATGACCGGCATCTCACGCAGGCATCTGCTGGCCGCGACGGCATCGGCGGGCGCGCTGGGCGGCCTGGGCGCGCTCTCCGCCTGCTCGGCGAACGACTGGTCCGTGGGCAGCAGCGCCAATGGGGATACGAGCGGCAAGTCCCCCAAGCCGAAACTGATCGGCGACGGCTCCACCGCCGACACCGGGGCCCAGCCCAAGCAGCCGAAGGCCGAGCGGCTGAAGCCGGGCGAGCGCCCGCCGCAGTTCGTGGTCTTCTCCTGGGACGGCGCGGGCGAGCTCAGCAACAAGCTGTTCTCCCGCTTCCGCAAGGTCGCCGCCGACCACGGCGCCTCGATGACGTTCTTCCTCAGCGGCATCTACACGCTGCCCGAGTCGAAGAAGCACCTCTACAGCCCGCCCCAGCACCCCGTGGGCGCCTCCGCGATCGGCTACCTCTCCGACCGGCACATCCACTCCACGATCCAGCAGATCCGGTCCGCCTGGCTGGAGGGCCACGAGATCGGCACCCACTTCAACGGCCACTTCTGCGGCGCGGACGGGGTGCGCCGCTGGTCCCCCGCCGAGTGGCGCAGCGAGATCGCGCAGGCGAAGAAGTTCGTCACCGAGTGGAAGACCAACACCGGCTTCACCGACCTCGAACCGTTCCCCTTCGACTACGAGAAGGAGCTGATCGGCGGCCGCGCCCCGTGTCTGGAGGGCCAGTCCAACCTGCTACCGACCGCCGCCGCCCTCGGCTGGAAGTACGACGCGAGCAGCCCCGGCGGCCTGCAGATGTGGCCCGGCAAGGTCCAGGGTGGCAAGGTCTGGGACTTCCCGCTGCAGTCCATACCCTTCCCCGGCCACTCCTTCCAGGTCCTGTCGATGGACTACAACCTGATGGCCAACCAGTCCCACGCCAACCCGCTCGGGGACAAGTCCATGTACGACGCCTGGCGTGCCCAGGCCCGCGACAGTTACCTCGCCGGCTTCCGCCGTGCCTACGAGAGCAACCGCGCCCCCTTCTTCATCGGCAACCACTTCGAACGCTGGAACGGGGGGATATACATGGACGCGGTCGAGCAGGCCATCGAGCAGATCGCCGGGCACGACGACGTGCGCCTGGTCTCCTTCCGCCAGCTCGTCCAGTGGCTGGAGGCCCAGGACCCGGCCGTACTGCGCAAGCTGCGCACCCTCAACCCCGGGCAGTCGCCCCTCGGCGGCTGGGCGGAGTTCCTGGGCACGGCGGCCTCGCAGTCGGCCACGGCGAGTTCCTGACGACTCGGACGTCGGCTACAACTCCACACACGATCGCGGCCAGGCGCGCGTGGCCTGGCCGCGGTAGATGTGACAGTCCCGGACGGTCAGCGGTGGCCGCCCTGGCCGCCGCCGTCTCCATAACCGCCGTAACCCCCGTAACCGCCGTACCCATAACCGCCGTAGCCGCCGTAGCCATATCCGTAGTCGTACCCGGGTGCGCCGTGTTGTCCGCTCGATGGCGCGCAGTAGTAGTACGGGGAGCAGTTGTGGGCGGGTGACGAGGCCGAGGGCGCGGGCGTCGAGGGCTTGGCCGAGGGCTGGGGCGACGACTTGGGGGCGGTCGGCGACGGCTCGGGAGAGGCCTGACCCGACGATGTCTTCGTCTGTCCGGCGGAGTCCCAGTTGACCGCCTCCATCTGGAGCGAGGGCGACGAGGTGTCCATCGTCCAGTGCTGGTCGGACTCCTCCTTGCGGACCTTGAGGACCAAGGACGCCTCGCCCTTGGTGGAGGCGGGGGTGAGGGCCAGGTCCTGGTTCCAACGGGGCACCACCGTGCCCTGGAGGGTGAAGTCGTAGCGCACGTTCTTGGTGCCCGGTTGCGACTCGCCGGTGCAGGGTGCCAGTTGGACCGAGTAACCGAGGTGGGAGTCGAGGCAGAGGTCGGGGGCGGCCAGGTCGCGCAGCAGTCCGTTGTCCTCGTACGACCATTCCTGGCTCGCCGCCGAGGAGCACGGCGTGAGCGCGGTCTCCACGCCCTTCGCGGGCTTCTCGCCCACGATGCCGACGCACAGCCCGGTCTCGGTGTTGCGCAGCCGGCCGTGCACGCCGCCCTTCGACGTGGCGCCGGTGCCTATCCAGGACGGGTTCGGTCCGGGCGCCTTGGCCGGGCCCGAACTGGGCGAGCCCGAGGGTCCGGCGCCATCGGCCATGCCGGGTGCGCCGTCCGAGTTCTGGGTGACCCACAGGACCAGCGGGACCAGGATCATTCCGCTCACGGTCAGCGCGGCCAACGCGACGTTGTTGCGGCGCGGGGCGCGGCGGGAGGAGCGCCGGGGCGCCCTGTGCGCCGGCGGGCGGGAGTCACCGGAAGCGCGGCTGCGCGGCGCGGGGCGCGGGGGCTCACTCGGAACGAAGGGCGCGTGGCTGGGAAGGGGAGGGATTCTGTGCGCGGCAGGGACGGTGTCCGGGACGTCCGTCACTTCCACGATCGCGTCGACGCGGCCGGGGCGGGAGTCGAGGTAGGCCGCGGCGCCCCAGCCGAGCAGGGCCTCGGCCAGCGGCAGCGCGAGGCCGCCGTTGAACCGGCTCAACTGGTCGGCGGTGTGACGGCAGTGCCGGCACCGGCCCATGTGCCTGCTCAGATCGGCGTCGAGGTCGCCGCCGCCGCGGCGCAGGGACACGTCGAGCATCCGGTGGAAGCGGCGGCACTCCTCCTCCGGGGCCAGTTCGCGGTGGATCTCCAGGCAGCCCTCGCGCAGGCGTTCCCGGGCCCGCCGCAGTTCCACCAGGGCGTCGTCGTCGCCGACTCCCAACAGCCCGGCCGGTACGGCGAGTTGTTCGGCCTCGACCTCGGTGTGCCACAGCAGACAGCGGGCGGGCTCGGGAAGCCGCTGGAACGCGCGCGACAACTGCCGTCTGTTCTCCGGCGGCAGAAGCCGCGCCATGACCCGGTCGCGGCTGTCGGAATCGGCCAGCAATTCGGGATGGAGCATCTCCCGCCGTTGGTCCCCGAGCCATTCGGCGGTCATACGCCGTACGGTGACCAGCAACTGTGGCCGCCAGGCGGCCGTCGGCCCGGTCTGCCGCAGCGATTCGCCGAACAGTCGGGTGAAAGCGGCCGTGGTGAGCATTCCGGCGGGACGCACACCGTTGGTACACAGGCGCGCGTAGGCGAAGACCGCTTCCCAGTGGCGGTCCAGGAGTTCCCCGACGGGATGGTGCGCGGGCGTGTTCCCCGAGCTCTTCTTCAGGTCCGCCGCGAGCCGCTCATCCGAAACTTCGAACAAGCGACCGGGCGTTGGGGAATGAGACAGCGCTGCGTCATTCACGTCCGCTTTCCTCCCAAAGGTAACGCAGGAATTAGTCCATACCAATGGGTATGTAGCCCGCCCGCCGAAGCGGAGGGACTACCCATGGGGGGTTGTTACCGCAATCGCCCCCCGACAGCTCTTTCGAAGCGAGGGGCGCACGGGCACACCGTGCGCGCGCAGAAGGAAGCGAATTGTCTGCACGCCAACAAGGCACACCTTTGCACAGCGCGCCGAGCCGAAACAAGAGATCTCGTCACCTTCCCCTTTCCTTCGAGCGCGGACGTATTGACCGAACGTCAGCAGAGGTCTCCACAAAGGAAATTCAGAATCCCCGACAACCATCGGCCGAGCAGCCGTACGCAAGCCCCCGACCAGGCCTCCGGAGGCCACAAAGGCCTTCACCGACCCATTGACGGCCTGGCATGCCCATGCAATGCTCCATATTGGGAGCGCTCCCATTCTCCGTCGTCCACCTCTCGTGGCCGCGGCCCAGGATTCACTTGACCGCTGGGAGCCGCTCATGTCCGCATTCCCGTTGCCCCGCCGCCGTCAAAGACACCTGGCGGCAGCCTTGCTCGCGGGGACATTACTCGTCGGCGGCCTGGCGACCGCCCCCTCCGCGACGGGACTCTCCACCGCCGTCACGGCGACAGCCGCCGTACGGGTCAACCAAGTCGGCTATCTGCCGGACGGTCCCAAGCGCGCGACCGTGGTCACCTCCGCCGCGCGGCCGCTCACCTGGCGACTGCGCGCCGCCTCGGGCAGGGTGGTCGCCTCGGGGTCGACCGTCGGCCGGGGCACGGACGCGGCCTCCGGGCAGCCGACCCAGGTCGCCGACTTCTCCTCGTACGCACGGACCGGTTCGGGTTACGTCCTGACGGTCGATGGAATGGTCAGCGACCCCTTCGACATTCGCGTGGATCTCTACGACGGGCTGCGCTCCGACGCGCTGGCCTTCTTCTATCACCAGCGCAGCGGCATACCGATCGAAGCCTCCCTGGTGGGTTCCGCCTATGCGCGGCCCGCCGGGCATCTCGGAGTCGCACCCAATCAGGGCGACACGAACGTGCCCTGCCAGTCCGGGGTGTGCGAGTACACGCAGGACGTCAGGGGCGGTTGGTACGACGCGGGAGACCAGGGCAAATACGTCGTGAACGGAGGCATTTCCACCTGGCTGCTCGTCAATTCCTTCGAACGCGCGAAGCGAGCGGGCACCGCGTCCGCGCTCGGCGACTCGACGCTGCGCGTTCCCGAGCGCGGCAACGGCGTTCCCGACGTCCTGGACGAGGCGCGCTGGGAGCTCGACTTCCTGATGCGGATGCAGGTGCCGGACGGCAGACCGTACGCGGGAATGGCGTTCCACAAGGTCCACGACGCCGCCTGGACCGGGCTGCCGACCCGGCCCGAACAGGATGCCCAGCCGCGTGAGCTCCACCCGCCGTCCACCGCGGCCACCCTCAACCTGGCGGCGACGGCGGCCCAGTGTGCCCGTGTCTTCAGGCCCTACGACACCGCGTTCGCGAACCGGTGTCTGACCGCCGCCCGCACGGCCTGGACGGCGGCGCGGGCCAACCCGGCGATGTACGCGCCGGATTCGGACAGCACCGGCGGTGGGGCGTACGGCGACACCCAGGTCACCGACGAGTTCTACTGGGCGGCCGCCGAGTTGTACGCCACGACCGGCGAGCGCGCCTACCGGGACGCGGTGACCTCCTCGCCCTGGCACACCGCCGTGAACGCCTTCACTCCCGGTGGCTTCAGCTGGGCCGACACCGCCGCGCTGGGCAGGCTGACGTTGGCGACCGTACGCACCGGGCTGCCCGCGGCCGACCTCGGGCGGGTACGCACCTCGGTGACCGCCGCCGCGGACGGCTATCTGTCCACCATGGCCGGGCAGGGATACGCCGTCCCGCTCCCCGCCACCGGGTACGTCTGGGGCTCCAACAGCGCGGTCACCGACAACGCGATCGTCATGGCCACCGCCCAGGAACTGACCGGGGACCCGCGCTACCGCGCCGGGGTGCTGGAGTCGATGGACTACCTGCTGGGACGCAACGCCCTGGGCCAGTCGTATGTGACCGGATACGGGGAGCGGTACTCCGACAACCAGCACCACCGCTTCTGGGCGCACCAGTACGACCCCTCGCTGCCGCACCCGCCGGCGGGCTCCCTCGCGGGCGGGCCCAACAGCGGGCTGCAGGACCCGGTCGCGCAGGAGCACCTGCCCGGCTGCGCGCCCCAGGCCTGCTACATCGACGACATCGGCTCGTACTCGACGAACGAGGTGGCCATCAACTGGAACGCGCCACTGGCGTGGCTGGCCGCCTACGCCGCCGAGGACGACTGCGCGGTCGGCCGTTCGGGGCGCCTCAGCTGAGCGCGCTCCCCGCCCGCCACTGGGTCCAGCTCATGTTCCAGCCGCTCAGACCGTTGTCGGGCTGCACGGTGTCGTCGTGGGAGTTGACCACTTCCACGACGTCACCGATCAGCGAGTTCTCGTAGAACCAGTAGGCGGGCGTTCCGGTGTCCTTCGCGCCCTGGGTGTCGTGCAGGCCGACACAGCCGTGGCTGACGTTCTGCGCGCCGAAGGTCGCGGCGGACGACCAGTAGTTGCCGTGCACGAAGGTGCCGGAGGTGGTCAGGCGCATGGCGTGCGGGACGTCGGGGATGTCGTACTCGCCGCCGAAGCCGACGGTGGAGCCGTCCATGCGGGTCTGCAGATACTTCTCCGAGATCACCATCCTGCCGTTCCAGGTGGTGTGTGCGGGCGCTCCGGAGGTGATGGGGATCGTGCGCACCGCGCGGCCGTCACGTCGTACGACCATGGTCTTCTTGTCCGCGTCGACCAGGCTGGTCTGGTTGCGGCCGACGGTGAAGGTGACGTCCTTGTGCTGGACGCCGTAGCGGCCGCTCGCGCCCTCGACACCTCGCAGCCGCAGGGCGAGGGTGACCTTGGTGCCCGCGGGCCAGTAGTTCTCGGGGCGGAAGTCGAGCCGGGTGTCGCCGAACCAGTGGGCGGCGATCTCGACTCCCGCCGTGGAGGTCACCGTCACCGCCTGCTCGACCGCCTTCTTGTCGGTGACGGCGTGGTTGAAGTTGAGCGAGACCGGCATGCCCACACCCACGGTCGAGCCGTCCTCGGGGGTGAAGTAGCCGACGAGGGTGGCCTCGGGGGCGATGGTGGTGAAGGTGGTGTTGGCCAGCGCCTCGCGGCCGTTCTTGTCGGTGGCGACGGCGCGTACCGAGTACTTGGTGGACGGGGAGAGCCTGCCGGACGGTGTCCACCGGGTGCGGTCGGCGGAGAAGGCGCCGGGCACCCGGATGCCGTCCTCGGCCGTGACCGTCACCGAGGTGAGGCTGCCGCTGCGGACGGAGACGGAAAGCGCGCCCTCGACCGCCGTGTTCGCCGCGCCGGTCTTGGGCGCGACCGTGACGCGGGCGGTGGAAATGGCGGACGCGGAAGCCGAGTCGGACGTCTTCTTCGGCTCGGACCTGCCGGACGTACAGGCGCTGACCACACCCGCGCCGATGACGGCGAGGACGGAGCGTCTACCCAGCCGCCGGGCGGTCGCTGTCCGGGAGGTGCGGCGGCTGTGATCGTCGTTCACGCGGGAATCCTTTTTCCGTGCGGGTCGGCCCCGCGCACCGGCGCGAGGCCCGACCGTCTTCACTTGAACTCTAAAGGATCTTATTTAAACTTCAATAAAGCGAACCTGTGTGGATTCAGCGCCCCGGCGCGCGTCAGTGCCCACTGATCGCGTGGGGCGTGTACGGCTCCTCCAGCTGTTCGATCTCCTTCTCCGAGAGCTCCACGTCGAGGGCGGCCACCGCGTCGTCGACGTGTCCCACCTTGGTGGCACCGATGATGGGCGCGGTCACGGTGCTCTGGCGCAGCAGCCAGGCGAGGGCGATCCGGGCACGCGGAATGTCACGCTCGGCGGCGATCCGTGCGACGGCGTCGACGATCTCGCGGTCGCCCGGCTGGTAGAGCCTCTTGCCGTACTCGTCGGTGCGGCTGCGCTCGGTGGTGACGTCCCAGTCACGGGTCAGCCGGCCGCGGGCGAGCGGGCTCCAGGGCAGTACACCGACGCCCTGGTCCGCGCAGAGCGGCAGCATCTCGCGCTCCTCCTCGCGGTAGAGGAGGTTGTAGTGGTTCTGCATGGACACGAACCGCGTCCAGCCGTTCAGCCGGGCCGTGTACTGGGCCTTGGAGAACTGCCACGCGTACATCGAACTCGCCCCGATGTAACGGGCCTTGCCCGCCTTGACCACGTCATGCAGGGCCTCCATCGTCTCCTCGACGGGAGTGGCGGGGTCGAAGCGGTGGATCTGGTAGAGGTCCACGTAGTCGGTGCCCAGGCGGCGCAGGCTGTTGTCGATCTCCGTCATGACGGCCTTGCGGGACAGGCCGCGCGCGTTGGGGCCGTTGTGCATCGCGCCGTTCACCTTGGTCGCGATGACGATCTCGTCGCGGCGCGCGAACTCCGCCAGCGCACGGCCGACGATCTCCTCGCTCGTGCCGTCGGAATACACGTTCGCCGTGTCGAAGAAGGTGATCCCGGCGTCCAGCGCGCGGCGGATCAGGGGGCGGGCACCCTCGTCGTCGAGCGTCCACTCGTGGGGCCCCCGGTCGGGCAGCCCGAAACTCATGCAGCCCAGGCAGATCCGGGACACGTCCAGGCCCGTCGAACCGAGCTTCACGTACTGCATGTTCACTCCTGCTTTCCGTGGGGTGGAAGGGCTCCCGCCGACCCGGCCGCGGCGAGCCGCCGACAAGAGCTCCGGGGAAGCCATTCCCGATCGCCGTTCGCTTAGTCGCGAGGGCGCGGCGCAGTACGTGCCGCCGAGGAGTTCCTACGACGGCCGGCGGGCCCAGGTGGATTCCGTGGCGGCATGGGTGTGGGCCGCGGTCTGAACTGTGGTGATGCCTCGGACGTAGCACCGGATGCGAAACAGGTCTTGGACCCGGAGCGCTTCCCGTGCGCAGGTTGCAATCACCGCCCCGGTGCCGCATCGGGGCGGCCTCTGTTCGTCCTGTCGAAGGAATGCACCATGCGCGTATTCGTCACCGGCGCGACCGGATTCATCGGTTCCGCCGTCGTCCGTGAACTCCTCGAAGCGGGGCACCAGGTCGTCGGCCTCGCCCGCTCGGACGCCGCCGCCTCGGCGCTGACGGCCGTCGGCGCCGAGGCGCGCCGCGGCTCCCTCGACGATCCGGACAGCCTGCACGAGGGTGCCGCCGCGGCGGACGGCGTCATCCATCTGGCCTTCAACCACGACTTCTCGGACTACGTCGCCAGCGACAAGCTGGACCTGCGTGCCGTCGAGGCTGAGCGGCGCTCGAAGGGACCGGCAAGCCGCTCGTGGTGACCTCGGGAACCCTGATGCTCACAATGATGGCGCCGGGTCGCCTCGGGACCGAGGAGATCGCGCCCGATCCCGGGTCTCAGGCACCGCGGATCGCATCGGAGAGCGCGGCCATGGCCCTGGCCGCGCGCGGGGTGCGCGCTTCGGTCGTGCGGCTTTCGCCGACCGTGCACGGCGAGGGCGACAAGGGCTTCGTCCCGAGTCTGATCGGCATCGCCCACGAGACCGGCGTGTCGGCCTTCGTCGGCGACGGGTCGAACCGCTGGCCGGCCGTGCACCGGCTCGATGCGGCGCACCTGTTCCGGCTGACGGTGGAAGCCGCCCCGGCCGGCTCGATCCTGCACGGGGCCGCCGAAGAGGGTGTGCCCTTGCGTGACATCGCCGAGCTCATCGGACGCAGGCTGAAGCTGCCGGTCGCCGGGATCACGGCCGAGGACGCGAGCCGGCACTTCGGCTTTCTCGCCGCCGCCGTGCCGCTCGACAACCCGACCTCGAGCGTCCTGACCCGGAAGCTGCTCGGATGGCGTCCCGAGCACCCCGCACTCGTCCCGGACCTCGAAGCGGGCCACTACTTCAACGACTGAGCGAGCCGCTCGGGCGGCTCGAACCCGGCGACTTCGTCACCCGTCCGTGCCCGGCCGGGATGCGCCGCCCGGGACCGTCGTGTCCCATGAAGTCAGGATCTTCCCACCGGTGGAACCCCGTCCCCGGCCATTCCCTCTAGCAGGGCGACGAGGAGGTCGGCATGGAAGACGGCCCCCAGACGGTGAGCGGCAGACCCACGCGGCAGTTCGTGCCCGCGTCGCCTGCCGCCTCGCCCGAGGTGTGGCGATGGCGGGGCGAACTGAAGCGGGCGTTGCCGGCGCTGTGGCTGTTCGCCGCCGCGCGGCTGACGGGCGTGGTGATGGTGACCGCCTGGTCGCTGCACCTGGGCCGGCACCCGCGCAATGTGCTCGGTCTGGAATGGGACGGCGGCTGGTACTGGCACATCGCCCGGTACGGCTACGGCACGATCGTCGCCGCCAAGTCCGGCCACGGGGTCATCTACAACGACCTGGCGTTCTTCCCGCTCTTCCCCGGACTGATCCACGGCCTGAACACGGTCCTGCCGATCGGCCCGGTCAACGCGGCGCTCGTCATCTCCTGGACCGCCGCCGCCGTGGCCGCCTGGGGCGTGTACGCGGTCGGCGAGCTGCTGCACGGACGGCGGGTCGGCCTGGCGCTCGCGGCACTGTGGGCGCTGCTGCCGCACGCCGTCGTACTGACCATGGCGTACACCGAGTCCCTCATGACGGCCTTCGCCGCCTGGGCGCTCTACGCGGCGCTGACCCAGCGCTGGCTGACCGCCGGGACGTTGGCCGCGCTGGCCGGGCTGTGCCGCCCCAACGGTTTCACCGTGGCCGCCGCCGTCGTCACGGCCGTCGCCGCCCACCTCTGGCAGCGCCGCCGCGACGGGAGACCCACCGTCCCGCGCGCCTGGGTGGCCATGCTCCTGGCGCCCGTCGGGTGGCTCGGGTACGTCGTCTGGGTGGGGCTGCGCACACACGACCTGACCGGCTACTTCCGGGTGCAGAGTCTGTGGGGCTCACATTTCGACTTCGGTCACTACACCGCGCACATGTTCAAGCACCTGATCGTCGGACACGACACCCTGGTCGTCTATCTCTCCGCCGGAATCGTCCTCGGCTGCCTCCTGCTGTTCGTCCTCGGCGTCCTGGACCGACAGCCGCTGCCGCTTCTCGTGTACTCGGGGATTCTCCTCGTCATCGCCCTGGGCGACGCCCACTTCTTCACGAGCAGACCCCGACTGCTGCTGCCCGCCTTCCCCCTGCTGCTGCCGTTCGCCCTCTCCCTGGCCCGCGCCCAGCGGCGCACGGTCGTCGTCCTGCTCATCGGCCTGGCCGGTTTCTCCCTCTTCTACGGCACCTATCTGCTGACCATTTCCCACGAGGCCCTGTGACGGCCGGTGCGGCGAGATCCGTATCATCCGAGGAGTCATGCCGAGCCCACACGATCACGCGGGTCCACCGGGACGGGACTCCCGCCTCGCAGCGACGCGTTTCTCCGTCCTCGACCGCTCGCGCACCCGCGAGGGGCACGACGCCGCCGAGGCCCTGCGGGACACCGTGCGTCTGGCCCAGGAGCTGGAAGGGCTCGGATACCACCGGATCTGGGTGTCGGAGCACCATGGCGTGCCCGGGGTCGCCGGGTCCGCGCCCACCGTGCTGGCCGCCGCGGTCGCCGCCGCCACCCGGACGATCCGGGTCGGTACCGGCGGGGTGATGCTGCCCAATCACCAGCCCCTGGTCGTGGCCGAGCAGTTCGGTGTGCTCGAGTCCCTGTTCCCCGGGCGGATCGACATGGGGCTCGGGCGTTCGGTCGGCTTCACGGACGGAGTGCGCAGGGCGCTGGGGCGGGACAAGGACGTCGCCGACGACTTCGCGGGGCAGCTCGACGAGCTGCTCGGCTGGTTCCGCGGCCCGTCGCCGACGGGGGTGCACGCGCGCCCCTCGGAGGGGCTGACCGTGCCGCCCTTCGTGCTCGCCCTGAACGAGGGCGCCACGATCGCGGCGCGGGCGGGCCTGCCCCTGGTCATCGGGGACATCAGGAACCGGGAGAAGATGCGGCGCGGGATCGACCACTACCGCGCGACGTTCCGCCCCTCCGTGTGGGCGGCGGAGCCGTACGTCGTCGTCTCCGGCGCCGTCGCGGTCGCCGCGACCCCGGAGGAGGCGATGCGGCTGCTCCTCCCCGAGGCCTGGTCGATGGCGTACGCCCGCACGCACGGCACCTTCCCGCCGCTGCCGCCCGCCGAGCGGGTCGAGGACCTTCCGATGAACGGCAAGGAGCGGCATTTCTACGAGTCGGCGCTCGCGGGGCAGATCGCGGGCACCGAGAAACAGGTCGAGCACGAACTGGAGATGTTGATCGAGGAGA
This sequence comes from Streptomyces sp. NPDC058086, assembly GCF_042885015.1. Taxonomy (NCBI): domain Bacteria; kingdom Bacillati; phylum Actinomycetota; class Actinomycetes; order Kitasatosporales; family Streptomycetaceae; genus Streptomyces; species Streptomyces sp. NPDC058086. The sequence goes on from NZ_JBHVST010000041.1 coordinate 26,271, forward strand.
CCGGCGCGCAGGAGGTGCTGGTCACGACCAGTACGTACGACCGCGGGGCCCTGCTGGACTCCTTCCGGAGGCTCGCCCGGGTCGCGGGACTGACCGGGGCCTAGAATCGTGGGGTTTGCCCCGAGCCCCCAGGAGTCCCGTCGATGTCCGACCCGCACCGCCGCCACGACGAGTACGTCCGTGTGCGGGGCGCCCGCGAGCACAATCTCCAGGGCGTGGACGTCGACATTCCGCGCGATGTCCTCGTGGTCTTCACCGGGGTCTCGGGCTCGGGCAAGTCCTCGCTGGCGTTCGGCACGATCTACGCGGAGGCCCAGCGGCGCTACTTCGAGTCGGTGGCGCCGTACGCGCGACGGCTGATCCACCAGGTCGGGGCACCGAAGGTGGGGGACATCACCGGGCTGCCGCCCGCGGTCTCGCTCCAGCAGCGCCGTTCGGCGCCCACCTCGCGCTCGTCCGTGGGCACGGTCACCAACCTCTCCAACTCGCTGCGGATGCTGTTCTCACGTGCGGGCGACTATCCGCGGGGCGCCGAACGCCTCGACTCGGACGCCTTCTCGCCGAACACGGCCGCCGGGGCCTGCCCGGAGTGTCACGGTCTCGGCCGGGTCCACCGTACGACCGAGGAGTCGCTGGTCCCGGACCCGTCGCTGTCGATCCGCGCGGGCGCGATCGCCGCGTGGCCCGGTGCCTGGCAGGGCAAGAACCTGCGCGACGTCCTCGACGCGCTGGGGTACGACGTGGACCGGCCGTGGCGCGAGCTGCCGCCCGAGCAGCGGGAGTGGATCCTGTTCACGGACGAGCAGCCGGTCGTCACCGTGCATCCGGTACGGGACGCGGACCGGATCCAACGCCCCTACCAGGGCACGTACATGAGCGCCCGGCGCTACGTCATGAAGACGTTCTCCGATTCGAAGAGCCCGACGCTGCGGGCCAGGGCCGAGCGGTTCCTGACCAGCGCCCCGTGCCCGGTGTGCGGCGGCAGCCGGCTGCGTCCCGAGGCGCTGGCGGTGACCTTCGCGGGCCGCACGATCGCCGAACTGGCGGGGCTGCCGCTGTCCGAGCTGGCCGGGACCCTGGAGCCCCGGGGAGAGACGGCCCGCGTCCTCACCGACGACCTGAGAGCGCGGATCGCCCCCGTCGTCGAACTCGGCCTCGGTTACCTCAGCCTCGACCGGGCCACCCCGACCCTCTCCGCGGGCGAGTTGCAACGACTGCGGCTGGCCACGCAGTTGCGCTCCGGTCTGTTCGGTGTCGTGTACGTCCTCGACGAACCGTCCGCGGGTCTGCACCCGGCGGACACGGAGGCCCTGCTCACGGTCCTGGACCGACTGAAGGCAGCGGGCAACTCGGTGTTCGTGGTCGAGCACCATCTGGACGTCGTGCGGGGTGCCGACTGGCTCGTCGACGTCGGTCCGCGGGCGGGTGAGCACGGCGGGCGGGTACTGCACAGCGGCCCGGTGGCGGAGCTGGCCGGGGTGGAGGAATCGGCGACGGCCCGCTTCCTCTTCGACCACTCCTCCGGCCTGGAACGCGAAGTCCGTTCCCCACAAGGGCAGTTCAAGGTGGGGCCGGTGAGCCGCCACAACCTGCGCGGGGTGAGCGCCGCGTTCCCGCGCGGTGTGTTCACCGCCGTCACGGGCGTCTCCGGCTCGGGCAAGTCCACCCTCATCGGCGAGGTGACCGCGGAACTGGAGGGGGTGGGACGGCTCGTCTCCGTCGACCAGAAACCCATCGGCCGTACCCCGCGCTCGAATCTCGCCACGTACACGGGCCTCTTCGACGTCGTGCGCAAGGTCTTCGCCGGGGCGCAGGAGGCGCGAAGGCGCGACTACGGGGTGGGGCGCTTCTCCTTCAACGTCGCGGGCGGGCGCTGCGAGACCTGCCAGGGCGAGGGGCTCGTGAGTGTGGAGCTGCTCTTCCTGCCGAGCACCTACGCTCCCTGTCCGGACTGCGCTGGGGCGCGCTACAACCCCGAGACGCTCGAAGTGACGTACCGCGGACGGAACATCGCGCAGGTCCTGGACATGACGGTGGAGGCCGCGGCGGAGTTCTTCACCGACATCGCGCCCGTCGCCCGCAGCCTCGCCACGCTCCTCGACGTGGGTCTGGGCTATCTGCGACTCGGCCAGCCCGCCACGGAGTTGTCCGGTGGCGAGGCCCAGCGCATCAAGCTGGCCAGTGAGTTGCAGCGGGTCCGCCGGGGGCACACCCTCTATCTCCTCGACGAGCCGACGACCGGGCTGCACCCCGCCGATGTCGAGGTGCTGATGCGCCAGTTGCACGGCCTGGTCGACGCGGGACACACCGTCGTGGTCGTCGAGCACGACATGTCGGTGGTCGCGGGCGCGGACTGGGTGATCGACCTGGGTCCGGGCGGCGGGGACGCGGGGGGCCGGATCGTGGCCGCGGGCTCCCCGGCCGAGGTGGCTCGGGCGCAGGGGAGTACGACGGCCCCGTACCTCACCCGGGCACTCGCTCGGGGCCGGTAGCCCCGTACCGGCGGCTGCCGGCCCCTGTCCCTTCAGGTCGCCTCGTCCTGATACGTCAGCGATGTGCGGGGACCGACGCGCGTGCGCCCTGGGAATGCAACCCCCCTTGCGCCGCGCGGGCCAGCTCCCGTCGATCCGGGTGGCTGCCCGGGGCGAGCGTGGGCCGTACCTCGACCTCGGCCACCAGCCCCCGTGCCGAGGCCACCCGCCACAGGGAGGCGAGCAGCGAGTCGTTGCCGACGAAGGCGGGCGCGGTGCTCGCCACTCCCCCGGCGAGCCGGTAGTGGATGTGCACCGGCTGGACCGGCACCCCGGCGTCGAGCGCGGCCTGGAAGACGGCCCGCCGGAAGTGTCCCTGCGCCCTGCCGCACCAGGTGCTGCCCTCCGGGAAGGCCACGACGGCCGCCCCGTCGCGCAGCAGCCCCGCGATCCGCGCCACCGTGTCCGGGAGCGCGCGCAACCGGTCGCGCTCGATGAACAGGACGCCGCCGCGCGCGGCCAGCGGTCCCGCCACCGGCCACTGCCGGATCTCGGACTTGGCGAGCATCCTGGCCGGCCGGACGGCGGCGAGGAGCGGGATGTCCAGCCAGGAGATGTGGTTGGCGACGATCAGCAGCCCGCCGGTGGGGACGGCGGGGCCGGTGATCCGAACGCGTACGCCCGCGGCCCGCACGATCGCCCGGCACCAGCGCCGTACCGGCTCGGCGGGGATCCGCCCGCCGAGCGGCAACAGCACGACCCCGGTGGCGACCACCACCAGGACCGCCGCGAGCCGCAGCACGGCGCGCGGTACGGCCGTGGCGGACCCCGTCGCCTCGACGCACGCCCTGGGGGTGCAGGGCGCGCTGGGCAGCCAGACGCTCATCAGGCCTGGACGAGCGAGAGGAAGTGCCGCAGATAGCGCGGGTTGACCCGGCGCATCGACAGCAGCACGAACAGGTCCGCGACCCCGAAGTCCGGGTCGTGCGCGGGTGCGGCGCAGACCCAGGCGCCGAGCCGGAGATAGCCGCGCAGCAGCGGGGGCAGTTCGGTGCGGGGCCGGCGGGTGACACCCTCCGCGGTCCAGGGCAGCAGCGGTCGTACCTGGTACTCCTCGGGTGCCAGGTGCTTGGCCTGCACCCGGTCCCAGGTTCCGGCCGCGAGTTCGCCGCCGTCGGCGAGCGGGATCGAGCAGCAGCCCGCGAGCCACTCGTGGCCGCCCTCGACCATGTAGCGGGCTATCCCGGCCCAGATGAGGCCGATGACGGCGCCGTCGCGGTGGTCGGGGTGCACGCAGGAGCGCCCGACCTCGACGAGTCCCGGGCGGATCGCGTCGAGCGGGGTCAGGTCGAACTCGCCCTCCGAGTAGAGCCGGCCGGCGATCGCGGCGCGCTCCGGGGGCAGCAGGCGGTAGGTGCCGACGACCTGGTCGGTCAGCGTGTCACGGACCAGCAGGTGATCGCAGTAGGCGTCGAAGGCGTCGATGTCGAGCCCCGGCTGCGGCGTGGTCAGCAGGGCGCCCATCTCCCCGGCGAAGACGTCGTGCCGCAGCCGCTGCGCGGCCCGGACGTCGGCCTCGGAACGGGCGAGGGAGACGGTGTAACGGGTGGGGGCCAGGGGCTGCGGGGGGCTGTCGAGGGTGGAAACGCCGGTCATGGCACTCTCCTGGTCACGGGCCGGTTCGGCACAGCGGCGGCAGACCGGTTCGGTACGGCCCGCGCGCTCCTGTTCTTCCGATGCAGGTTGGCGTGCGCGTGACCTGTGCCAGGAGCCAGGATGTGGGGATGTTGAATGCCAGGAGATTCCCCGAATGCGAGACGGGGCCGGGGATGAGCACCACCTCCCGGCCCCGCCCGTCCGCACAGATCCGGCGAACGTTTTCTGAACAAGTGACCTCGGCTGGAGCGCGCCCCAAAGGGGCGCGGGGAACTGCGCGACCAGCCACATCCGACCCGCAGCCGAAGTCTCCCTAGCGCCGCCCGGTTTTACGGGCAGCCCGCAGCCACTCCTTGTTCATCCCGGTGATGGAAACCAACGGAATCCCCTTCGGGCAGGCGGTGGCGCACTCCCCGGCCAGCGTGCACCCCCCGAACCCCTCCTCGTCCATCTGCGCCACCATGTCCAGCACCCGCGTCTCCCGCTCGGGCGCCCCCTGCGGCAGCACGTTCAGATGGTTGATCTTCGCCGAGGTGAAGAGCATCGCGGCCCCGTTGGGACAGGCGGCCACACACGCACCGCACCCGATGCACTCGGCGTGCTCGAACGCGAAGTCGGCGTCCGGCTTCGGCACGGGCGTCGCATGGGCTTCGGGCGCCGCGCCGGTCGGGGCGGTGATGTAGCCGCCGGCCTGGATGATCCGGTCGAAGGCCGTCCGGTCCACGACGAGGTCCTTGACGACCGGGAAGGCGGAGGCGCGCCAGGGCTCGACGTCGATGGTGTCGCCGTCCTGGAAGGACCGCATGTGGAGCTGGCAGGTGGTGGTGCGCTCGGGTCCGTGCGCGTCGCCGTTGATGACGAGGCTGCACGCGCCGCAGATGCCCTCGCGGCAGTCGTGGTCGAAGGCGACGGGGTCCTCGCCCTTGAGGATGAGTTCCTCGTTGAGAGTGTCGAGCATCTCCAGGAAGGACATGTCGGCCGAGATGCCGTCCACCTCGTACGTGGACATCGCTCCGTCGGCGTCGGCGTTCTTCTGGCGCCAGACGCGCAGGGTGAGCTTCATGCGTAGCTCCGCTGGGTGGGGTGGACGTACTCGAAGACCAGGTCTTCCTTGTGCAGGACGGGCGCGGCGCCGGTGTCGGTGAACTCCCAGGCGGCCGTGTAGGAGAACTCCTCGTCCTTGCGGGCGGCCTCGCCGCCCTCGGTCTGGGACTCCTCGCGGAAGTGGCCGCCGCAGGACTCGGAGCGGTGCAGTGCGTCGAGGCACATCAGCTCGGCGAGCTCCAGGTAGTCGACGACGCGGTTGGCCTTCTCCAGGGACTGGTTGAACTCCTCACCGGTGCCGGGGACCTTGATGCGCCGCCAGAATTCCTCGCGGATCTGCGGGATGCGCTCCAGCGCCTTGCGCAGACCCGTCTCGGTGCGGGCCATGCCGCAGAACTCCCACATGAGTTCGCCGAGTTCGCGGTGGAAGGAGTCGGGGGTGCGGTCGCCGTCGACGGCCAGCAGCAGCCGCAGCCGGTCCTCGGTCTCGGCCAGTATCTCCTGGACGGCGGGGTGTTCGTCCGTCACCTCGGTGTGGTGCGGGTTGCGGGCGAGGTAGTCGTTGATGGTGGACGGCAGCACGAAGTAGCCGTCGGCGAGGCCCTGCATGAGGGCCGAGGCGCCGAGGCGGTTGGCGCCGTGGTCGGAGAAGTTGGCCTCGCCGATCGCGAACAGGCCGGGGATGGTGGTCTGGAGGTCGTAGTCGACCCACAGTCCGCCCATCGTGTAGTGCACGGCCGGGTAGATCCGCATCGGCACGGTGTACGGGTCCTCGGCGGTGATCCGGGCGTACATGTCGAAGAGGTTGCCGTACTTCTCCTCGACCTTCGCCCTGCCCATGCGCCCGATGGCGTCGGCGAAGTCCAGGTAGACGCCCTGTCCGCCCGGCCCCACCCCGCGGCCCTCGTCGCAGACGTTCTTGGCGGCGCGGGAGGCGATGTCACGCGGGACCAGGTTGCCGAAGGAGGGGTAGATGCGCTCCAGGTAGTAGTCGCGCTCGTCCTCGGGGATCTCGTTCGGCGGGCGCGTGTCGCCCTTCGCCTTCGGGACCCAGATACGGCCGTCGTTGCGCAGCGACTCGCTCATCAGGGTGAGCTTGGACTGGTGATCGCCGGTGCGCGGGATGCAGGTGGGGTGGATCTGGGTGAAGCAGGGGTTGGCGAAGTAGGCGCCGCGCCGGTGCGCCCGCCAGACGGCGGTGGCGTTGGAGTTCATGGCGTTCGTCGAAAGGTAGAAGACGTTGCCGTAGCCACCGCTGGCCAGGACGACGGCGTCCGCGTAGTACGTGTCGATCCGGCCGGTGATGAGATCCCGTGCCACGATGCCGCGCGCCCGTCCGTCGACCACGATCAGGTCGAGCATCTCGGTGCGCGGATGCATCTCGATGTTGCCGGCCGCGATCTGCCGCGACAGTGCCTGGTAAGCACCGAGCAGGAGCTGCTGGCCCGTCTGGCCGCGGGCGTAGAAGGTGCGGGACACCTGGACGCCGCCGAAGGAACGGGTGTCGAGCAGACCGCCGTACTCGCGCGCGAACGGCACGCCCTGGGCGACGCACTGGTCGATGATCTCGACCGAGATCTGTGCGAGGCGGTGGACGTTGGACTCGCGGGCGCGGAAGTCGCCGCCCTTGACGGTGTCGTAGAACAGCCGGTGGACGGAGTCGCCGTCGTTGCGGTAGTTCTTCGCCGCGTTGATGCCGCCCTGGGCGGCGATCGAGTGGGCGCGGCGGGGCGAGTCCTGGTAGCAGAACTGGACGACGTGGTAGCCCTGTTCGGCGAGCGTGGCGCCCGCCGAGCCGCCCGCGAGGCCGGTTCCGACGACGATCACCGTGTGCTTGCGGCGGTTGGCGGGATTGACGAGCTTGGCCTCGAAGCGGCGGGTGTCCCAGCGCTCGTTGACCGGGCCCTCGGGGGCCTTGCTGTCGACGACGGGCGCACCGGTCGTGTACGCGGCGTATTCAGAGGCTGCGGTCATGTCAGCTCACCAATCCGGTCATGACACCGACGGGTACGGAGATGAAGCCCACCGTCAGCACCAGCGCGAGGACGTCGGCGATGGTCTTGAGGGCGCGGTCGCGGGTGCGGCTGCCGGCGCCCATGGTCTGTGCGGCGCTCCAGAAGCCGTGCCGGATGTGCAGGCCGAGCGCGAGCATCGCGACGATGTAGATCACGTCGCCGTACCAGGTCGAGAAGGTGTCGATCACGTTCTGGTACGGGTGTCCGGACTGGAAGCCGCCGGGGTGCACGGTGCCGGTCGTCAGGTCGAGGATGTGCCAGACGATGAACAGGCCGAGGATGATCCCGCCCCAGCGCATCGTGCGGGTCGCGTAGCTGGACCTGGGCTTCTTGTGGACGTACTTGCTCGGGCGCGCCCTGATGTCACGGCGGCTGAGCTGGTACGCGGCGGTGGCGTGGGCGACGACGGCGACGACCAGGACCACGCGGATGATCCACAGGGCCCACTCGTAGTGCAGGAAGGGCTCGCCGAGGGTGCGCAGCCAGTGGGCGTAGTGGTTGAACTCGCCCGAGCCGAAGAAGATCTTCAGGTTGCCGAGCATGTGGACGACCAGGTACAGCAGCATGATCAGGCCGCTGACCGCCATCACGGTCTTCTTCCCGACGGAGCTGTCCCACACGGTGCGCGTCATGGACGGTCGTCGGTCCGTCCGCGTTGCCAGAGCCATGTCTCAGAAGCTAGGGCCACGGGTGCCGATCGGTCCAAGACATGGTCCGGCTCGTTTCAATAGCTGGAGCCTATGATGGGTGGATGCAGTTCCAGCAGCTCCAGTACTTCGTGGCGGTCGCCGAGACCCGGCACTTCACCCGGGCCGCCGATCTGGTCCATGTCGCCCAGCCGTCCCTGTCCCAGCAGATCAAGGCGCTGGAACGGGAGTTGGGGGCGGACCTCTTTCTCCGCGCGCGGGGCAACATCACGCTGACGGACGCGGGCGAGGCGCTGCTGCCACTGGCCCGGCGCATCCTGGCCGACGCGGACACGGCCCGGCACGAGGTGCAGGAACTGGCCCAGCTGCGCAGCGGCCGGATCCGCCTGGGCGCGACGCCGAGCCTGTGCACCGGCCTGCTTCCGGACGTCCTGCGTGCCTTCCACGACCGCTATCCCGGTATCCGGCTGCTGATCGAGGAGGGCGGCTCGCACGATCTCGTACGGGAACTCGCGCGCGGCGCGTTGGATCTCGCCCTGGTCGTCCTCCCGCTGCCCACCCCCTCCCCCGCGCTGACGACGGTGGAGCTGCTGCGTGAGGACCTGGTCGTGGTGTCGTCACCGGACGCGCCCGCGCCGGGGACCGGCCGCACGGTGCGCATCCCCGATCTGGAGGGCGAGCGCCTGGTGATGTTCCGGCACGGCTACGACCTGCGGGAACTGACCGTCGCCGCCTGCCGCGCCGAGGGCTTCGAGCCGGACTTCGCCGTCGAGGGCGGCGAGATGGACGCGGTGCTGGGTTTCGTCAGGGCGGGGCTCGGCGTGGCCGTCGTCCCGCGCATGGTCGCGACACGCTCGGGACGCGGTCTGCGGGTGACACCGCTCGCGCGCCCCGGACTCCACCGCACCATCGCCCTGGCCCACCGCAGCGATGTGGCTCCGCCTCGCGCGGCCCGCGAACTCCAGCGGATGCTGCTGGAACGCTGACCGGCGCAGGGGGTTTCGAAGGTCGGTCGCCGCGTCACCAGGTCGGGATGAAGCCGCCGTCGATGACGAAGTCGCTGCCGGTGATGTTGCGGGAGTGGTCGCCGGCGAGGAAGAGAACCAGGTCGGCGACCTCGTTCGGCTGGGAGAAGCGGCCGGTGACCGTGGCACCGGACGCCTGGGCGACCACGTCGTCCGGGGTGATCCCGGCGGCTGCCGAGACCGTGGCCGCCACCCCGTCGCCGCCGAGCCACAGCTCGGTCTCCACCGGGCCCGGGCTGACGGTGTTGACCCGGATGCCCTTGGGGCCGACCTCCTTGGACAGCGCTTTGGAGAAGGCGACCAGCGCGGCCTTGCCCGCGCTGTAGTCGATCACCATCGGGTCGGGCAGCGTGGCGTTGACCGAGGCGACCGTCACCACCGAGCCCTGCCCGGCGGTCAGCATCAAGGGCAGGGCGGCGCGGGTGACCCGTACGGCCGTGAGGAGGTTCAGATCGACCGTGCGCTGCCAGTCCTCGTCGGTCACCGACAGGAATCCGCCCATGCGGGCGGGGGCCGCACCGACGTTGTTGACCAGGATGTCCAGCCGGCCGTCAGCCGCCGTCACGAGGCGCTCGGCGGCTCCGGGTTCGGCCAGGTCCACCGGTACCCAGGTGACTCCGCCCTGCTTGACCAGCGCGTCGAGACCCGGCGTCGTGGTGCGCGACCCGGCGATCACCGTCGCACCCGCTCCGGCCAGCGCCTCGGCGACGGCCAGTCCGATGCCCTTGCTCGCGCCGGTGACGACGGCGGTCCTGCCCTGGAGTTCCGTGCTCATCCAGCTCAGCTCCTTCGATTACTTCGATTACTTCGATCGGTGAAATGAGGCATGCCACGAACCGAGGCGTGCCTCGGCTCAGACGTCCGGGTCAGACCTGTGAGGTGTCCCGGCCCTGGATGCCCTGCTCGGACAGCCACCGCAGGGCGTACTCGGCCACCGTCCGCCAGCCGTGGTCGACGACCAGGGAGTGGCCCCGGTCGGGGAACTGCTTGAGTTCGGTGACCGCCGACGAGTCGCCGTAGAGCTTGTACGCCGAGCGGGTCACGACATCGGGAACGGTGTGGTCGGCCTGGCCGGAGATCAGCAGGAGCGGCCCGCGGTCCGCGTTGCCGGTGGCCACGGCCGCCGGGGAGCGCCGCGCGAAGTTGGCGAACGCGGCCTCGAACAGCGGCCGCCCCGGCGAGGGGATGGTGAGGCGCTCGTACAGGTCGTCGGACTCGGTCCCCTCCAGCGCGTTGCCGAAGCCGTAGCGGAACTGCGCGGCGGTCAGGGAGACCGCGCGGCGCCGGTTGGCGGGGTTGCCCAGGACCGGGAAACCCGCCCGCAGCTGGGCCGGCGGCAGCGCCTTGACGCCCTTGATCTGGGCCGGGTCGATGGCCACCGCGGCCCGGCCGAGACCCGCGCCGAGCAGCTTCTGCGCGATCAGTCCGCCGAAGGAGTGTCCGATGAGCACCGGCGGGCGGTCGAGGGAGCGGACGATCCCGGCGTAGTGCTCGGTGACGTCGTCGATGCCGAGCCCGGCGACGGCCTCGGGGTGGCGCCGGGCCTCGGCGACGGTGCCGGCCTCGCCGGGCCAGCCGGGTGCCAGCGGCGCGTAGCCGTGCTCCTCGGCGAGGTCGATCCAGGGCTGCCACGACCCTGCGTGCAGCCACAGGCCGTGGATGAGGACGAGCGGGGTGCGCGGGTCGGACATGGCTTCTCCTGGACTTCTCGTGGCCGCCCCGGGGGTGGCGCGACGAGTCCAGACTCCCTGGGCAGTCATGCCCGCCGAATCGGTCGAATGACTGCGGTGACCGACGTAGGCCGGTGTCCGTGCGGGTCGGGACTCATCCACCTTCGATGGAATGCCCCGCCTGCGCCAGCGCGTCCCGCAGCGAGGCCCGCGAGGAGATGCCGAGCTTGGGAAAGACCCGGTAGAGGTGTGCCCCGACCGTGCGCGGGGAGAGGAACAGGCGGGCGCCGATCTCCTTGTTGCTCAGCCCGCTCGCGGCGAGCTCGGCGATCTGCCGCTCCTGCGCGGTGAGCGTGTCGGCCCTGCTCTCCGCGGCCCTGCCGACCGCCGCACCGGCCGCGCGCAGTTCGGCCCGGGCACGCCGGGCCCACGGCTGCGCGCCGAGTCGCTCGAACGTCTCGACGACCTCCTCGAACACCGTCCGTGCGGCCGCGCGCTCCCGGGCCCGGCGCAGCCACATTCCCTGTGCCAGGCGCACCCGGGCCAGCTCGAAGGGGAACTCCACTCCCGCGGGGTGAGCCACCGCCCGTTCGAACGCGGCCCGGGCTCCCGTGTCGTCGGCGGTCATCGCCAGGGCGGCGGCGGTGAGGAAGTCGAGGTGCGGCGAGATCGCGGGCAGTCCCTGGTCACGGGCGGCGAGGGCGTGGGCGCGGGCCTGGTCGGCGCGCCCGGTGTGCACGGCGGACTCCACCAGGTCCAGCAGGGTGCGTACGGCCTGCTGGGAGCAGGGCGTGAAGGCGCCCGGCGCGGTGAGGCCGCTCGCGTAGGCGTACGCCCCTTCGAAGTCCCCGGCCGTGAGGTGCATGGCGGCGCCGATGGCCTCGGCGAGCTGGGTGAGGTGGCCGACGCCGCGCGGGCGGGCCCAACGGTCGAGCCGGTTCAGCGCAGCGGTGGCCCGCTCGGTGTCGCCGCGCCAGGCGGCGATCAGGCCGAGGAAGCCGTGGTACTGGTGCTCGAACAGCGCGTAGCCATGGGCGGTGGTGAGCTCCAGACCGCGCTTGCCGGTGTGCTCGGCAGCCTCCCATGCGCCGCTGTTGATCTGATCGAGCATGACCAGCTGGAGCAGGGTCATCGCGTTGGTGACCGCCCCGCTGCCCGCCTCCCGGTCGGCGACGCGGCGCACCAGCGGACGATGGTCGCCGAGCGCGTCGAGGTAGTACGCCGCCACCCCGAGCCGCATGACGTCCCACGGCTGCTCCTCGCCCAGCCGCGCGAACGCGTCCTGGACTCGCTCCCGCGCGCCCGCTCCACGCCGGGCGACATCTCCGAACGCGTCGCGGTAGAGCAGGGTCGAGGGGTCGGTCGCCGCGACGTCCACCAGCGTGTCGGTGACCGACCAGAGGGCCGGGTCGGCGGAGAACAGGCTGATGGCCAGCAGCAGGTTGAACAGCCGGGTCCGGATCTCCTCAGAGGTGTCCGCCGGCAAGGCATCGAGCGCGGCGGCGACACGGCGGTGGGCGGATCGGACGTCGCCGTCCTGGTAGAGCGCGGCGTACGCCGAGGTGATCACAGCGGTGGGCGACTGGTGGGTGCCGACCAGCCGGTCGGAGGCCTCGCGCAGTTCCTGTGCCTGGTCGAGCAGCGCGGACTGGGCCGCCACGTACGCGGCGTCGCCCAGCCGGCGGGAGCGTGCCGCGGCACCGGGGCTGAGTTCGGCGGCGCGGGTGAGCAGGGCGACGGCGGACGCGGCGCCGCCCCGGGCCGTGGCAGATCGGGCGGCGCGCTCCAGGACGACGGCGACGGCCTCGTCGGGGTCGACCGTGGCGGCCGACAGATGGGCGGCGTGGCGTTCGATGTCCGCGCGGTGCAGCCGGGCCAGTTCCGTGTGCGCGGCGCGCCGTTCGTTGGGTGTCGCCGACTGCAGCAGCGCGGAGCGGACCAGCGGGTGCCGGAATACGAGACCGGCCCGGCCGCCGCCGGCCGTGTCCGGGGTGAGCAGCCCGGCGGCCACGGCCCCGTCGGCCTCGCTCATCCGGTAGCGGGCCCGGTCGGCGGGCGAGGGTGAGGCGCCGGTACCGACGCCGTCGAGCGCGGCCCGCAGCAGCTCGGCGCGTTCGCCGGGAGCGAGGGTCTTGATCCGGTCGCCGTAGAGGTGTTCCAGCCGCCGGGAGAGCGGCAGTTCACCGGGCTCCGCGCCATGGGTGGTGCCCTCGTCGAGGGCGCGCGGCAGTTCCAGCAGGGCGAGCGGGTTGCCCTGTGCCTGATCGAGGACCTGGCGGCGGACGGCCTCCCGCAGGTGCGGGGCGTGTGTGTCGAGGAGGGTCGCGGCCGCCGCGGCCTCCAGCGCGGGGACGGCCAGCTCGGGCAGTCCGGCCGCGTCCCAGGCGGAGGGGATGTCCTCCCGTACGCCGATGGCCATCCGTACGGCGTGCGCGGACAGGCGGCGGGCGATGAACCGGCCCACCTCGGCGCTCTGCGGGTCGAACCAGTGCGCGTCGTCGACGACCACCAGCAGGGGTACGTCTCCGGAGGCCAGCGCCAGCAGATCGAGTACGGCGATGCCCAGGGCCATCACGGAGGGCGCCTCGCCCGTCGTACGCCCGAACACGGTGTCGAAGGCGGCCCGGGTGACCCGGTCGAGGCCGGCGGCCCCCGGGAGCAGCGGGTACAGCAGCTGGTGCAGGCCCGCGAACGGCAGCTGCGTCTCGGCCTCCACGCCGGCCGCGCGGACGACGCGGTGTCCGAGCGCGGTGGCGTGCGCGGCGGCCGCGTCCAGCAGGACGCTCTTGCCGACGCCCGCCTCGCCGCGCAGCAGCAGGGCCCGGCCGTCGGGCGACGCGGCCAGCCGGGAGAGCTCGGCGAGCTCCGCCTCCCGGCCCACGATCGGCCGCTCGTCCGCCATGTGCCCACTCCTCCCCCGAGTTCACCCGACACCGCCGCCGGTCACGGGAGCACGGACAGCGGCGTGGTCTCCGTTCCAGGAGACCACGCCGCGCCCGATGCATCAGCCTGTCGCGTCCACGAGCGCCAGCTCGTGGAGCCGCTCCGGTGGGCCGGGGCGGGCGTAGTACCAGCCCTGGGCCGTGTCGCAGCCCAGTATCCGCAACTGCTCGGCCTGTGCGCCCGTTTCGACGCCTTCCACGGTGACCGCGAGGTCGAGGCTGTGGGCGAGTGAAACGATCCCCTCGACGATCTTGAGGTCGACGGGGTCCGCCGGGAACTGCTGCATGCCCTGGGTGAAGGAGCGGTCCAGCTTGAGGATGCTCACGGGCAGTCGGCGGAGGTTGGCGAGGTTGGAGTAGCCGGTGCCGAAGTCGTCGAGGGCGATGTCGACGCCCATCTCGGCCAGGCGCCGCAGCGGCTTCAGCAGATCGTCGTCGGCGCCGATCAGCGCGGACTCGGTGACCTCCAGGCAGAGTGCCTCGGCGTCGAGACCTTCACGCTCCAGGATGTCGACCGTGTCCTGGACCAGGCCCGGGTGGGTCAGCTGGCAGGGCGACAGGTTGACGTTGATCCGCAGCGAGCCCGCGTCGGCGTGTCGTTCCTGCCACTGGCGGGCCTGGCGGACCGACTGCTCCAGGACCCAGCGGCCGAGCGGCACGATCAGCCCGGTGTGCTCGGCGAGCGGGATGAACCGGTCGGGGCCGAGGACCCCGTGCTGCGGGTGCAGCCAGCGCACCAGCGCCTCCGCGCCGTGCACGCTGCCGTCACCGAGGTGCACGAGCGGCTGGTACTCGATGAAGAACTCGCCCCGGTCCAGGGCCGCGGGCAGTGCCGTGGTGAGCCCGTGCCGGGTGATGGCGCGGGCGTCGGCCTCGGGGTCGGCGAGCTCGAAGCGGTTGCCGCCCGCGGACTTGGCGCGGTACATCGTGATGTCGGCGCTGCGCAGCACCTCCGCCGGGCCGCGCTCGCCCGCCGGGCCCTCGACGATGCCGATGCTGCCGCGGACGGTCAGTTCCCGGCCGTCGATGCGGACCGGGGTGACGAGGGCGTTCATGATGCGGTCGGCGAGCGCGTCCACCTCGCGCTCGGTGTCGGGCCCGGTGGTGAGGGCCACGAACTCGTCGCCGCCGAGCCGGGCGACCATCTCGCCGGGCGCGGTCGCGCAGGACTGCAGCCGGTCGGCGACCTCGACGAGCAGCCGGTCGCCGGCCGCGTGCCCGAGGCTGTCGTTGATGGTCTTGAAGCCGTCGAGGTCGAGGTAGCACAGGCCGAAGCGCTGGTCGTTGCCCGCGGACAGTGCCTTCTCCAGGCGTTCGAAGAAGAGGGTCCGGTTGGGCAGGCCGGTGAGCGCGTCGTGGGTGGCCTCGTAACGCAGCCGCAGATTGAGCAGCCGCCGCTCGGTGGTGTCCTCCATCAGCGCGAGCTGGTACTGCGGCCGGCCGTCCGCGTCGCGCAGCAGGGACACCGTCAGGTTGGTCCACAGGGCGGTGCCGTCGGGCCGGTAGAAGGCTTTTTCGACGTGGTAGTGCTCGCGCTCGCCGCGTACCAACTCCTCGTACAACCGCCAGACTTGGGGCGCGTCCTCGGGATGTGTCCACTCGGGGACCTTGCGGCCTCGCACACCCTGCTCGGAACCGCCGAACATACGCAGCAGGGCTCCATTGACCTGCAGTATGTTGCCTTCGAGGTCGGCGATGCCGATTCCTATCGCCGCGCCCTCGAAGACCGCGCGGAACCGGGCCTCGCTCGCGTGCAACGCCTCGGCCACCGTGCTGCGCGCGTTCAACGCCGCCTGGGAGATGGCCTCCTGCTCGGCGAGCGTCCGCTCCCGCAGTGCCCCCGCGTAGCCCGCCGCCATGGCGTGCTGCAGGCGCGCCGAGCGGGTCCGCAGGGCCTCCTGGGGCCCGTCCTCGCCGCAGTAGAGCACCAGATAGGCGTCGACGCAGTCGAGGCTGCGGCTGAGCGCCTCGGGGTCGGTGCAGTGTGCGGCGACGAGCGCGGCGCCGACCGTCTGGACCGCGGCGGCGTCGAAGGTCCTCGCCTTCAGCGCGTCGCTCAACCGCCGGGCGAGCGGCAGGAGTTGCTGCTCGAGCTCCGGCCGGGTCAGCGACGTGGAGGTGACCGGGAAGACCGCCCGGCTCCAGATCGTCGCGAACCTGTGCAGTCTGTCCTCCGGCCCGTCCGGTTCGCCCGTCACGCCGTGCGCCCCACACCGGCGAACCCCGAGAAGGAATAGGGATCCTCGTCCTCGGGTGCCGTGTCGGGCCGCCAGATCGGCATCGGCACCAGACCGGGTTCCACCATGTCGTACCCCTCGAAGAACCGCGCGATCTCCTCGCGCGAGCGCATGATCAGTGGGTTGCGGATGTCCTTGTACACGTCGACCGCGCCCTCGGCCCGCTCGGGCGAGAGCGGGATTCCCTCGTACGAGGCATGCGTGAGCACGAGCAGGCTGCCCGGCGCCAGCGCGTCGCGCAGCTCGGCCACCGCACCGTACGGGTCGTCCGCGTCCTCCACGAAGTGCAGTATGGCAACGAGGAGGAGGGCCACCGGACGGTTCAGGTCGATCAACCGCTGCACCTGGGGGGTCGCCAGGATCTCCTGGGGCTTGAGCAGATCGGCCGCGACCACGTCCGCGTCCTCGTTGTCCCGCAGGACCGCCTGGCTGTGCGCGACGGCCACCGGGTCGTGGTCCACGTACACGACGTGCGCGCCGGGCCTGGCCGTCTGGGCGATCTCGTGGACGTTGCCGAAGGTCGGGATGCCGGAGCCGATGTCGAGGAACTGGTCGATGCCCTCGTCGGCCGCGAAACGCACGGCACGGCGCATGAACGCCCTGTTCGCCTGCATGATCTTGGGCAGTCCCGGCATGAACTCCATCGCCTTGCGCGCGGCTTCCCGGTCGACCTCGAAGTTGTGCGAACCGCCCAGGTAGTAGTCATAGATACGGGACACGCTCGGCACCGAGATGTCAATGCTGCGGGGGGCCCAGGCGGGACGCTCCATCTATCTCTCCAAGGCGTAGTCGACGACGTAGGCGATCCGGTGTTCGAGCTGAGGCTACTGATCGTCCGCCAAAGGAGCGAGTCAAAACGGAAATTGACCGTCCGTTCACCGTCACTGCCTCGGGCATGTGCCGAATTGGCGCCCGGTGCAGGTCAGTCGAACACGCCGTCCGCTGTCACCGCGAAATCGATGCGAAGCATTCCAAAAAGTTCGTGGGAGTTACGAAGCGTCGCGACGGTATCAGGGGGTCGGGTATCCCCGGTGTGGAAAACTTCAGGGCGTTCGTACGGCAAGTGAACCGCGCCGTGAACCGCGCGCCCCGCGTGGTCCGAACCACGCACCCCGCCCGTTCCGGTATGCCAAGCGGTCCGCCCCCTCCGTGCGGTGCGGAGGGGGCGGACCCGGGTCGTACGCGTTGTTCCGTTCGTCCGGCACACTTGCCAGTCCTGGTCCACTCCCTTCCGCGATCCGTTGTTCCGGGCGAGATCGATCAACCCTGGGGAGGTGATCCTCTACTTCGGCGCGCCGACCGGCTTCCCGTCGGGGGCGACGGCGTACCAAGTACCGCCCACGCCCTGACCGTTGGTGTCCCCGGCGGCCTTGTCACCGGAGAAGGTGTAGATGGGCCAGCAGTTGACGGTCATCTGCTTGGCGCCGTCCGGGCGGGTGAAGCCCATCAGGCCCTTCTTCTTCACGCCCTTGGTGTCACTGGCGGAGACCGGGGCCACGACGGGCCACTTCTCCAGGCAGGCACCGGTGCAGGCGGACTTCGGGACGGGCCAGGCCTGGTCCTTCAGGAAGCGGTAGACCGTCCTGCCGTTCTTGTCGACGATGATCTCGCCGAGCTTGGGGTCGTTGCGGGTCGACAGGCCCGGCAGGGAGGCCAGGGTCGCCTTCTTGCCATCGGGGGCGGAGGCGTACCAAGTACCGCCGACGCCCTGGCCGTTGGTGTCACCGGCCTTGGTGTCCTTGGCGTACCGGTACATCGGCCAGCCGCCGATCGTCAGCTGCTTGGTGCCGTCCGAGCGGGTGACCTCGCCGAGCAGGGTCTTGTCCACACCGGTGGCGGCCACGGCGCCGTCGGCGGGAACGGGCGGCCAAGCGGTCGCGCAGTCGCCGTCGCAGTTCGACTTCGGCGGCTCTGCGGTGTCCTTCTCGAAGCGGTACAGGGTGAACCCGGCGCTGTCGGTCAGCACCTTGCCGAGCGTCGTGCTTTCCGCGACGGCCAGCTGACCTGCGGATTCCGCCTTGGGGGCGGCACTCTGCTGGTCGGCGCCGTAGCCGTTGGGAGAAGTGGTGCTGCTGCTGGTTGCCTGACCGTAACCGTTGGCAGCCGCGGCGGCGCCCACGTTCTGGCTCCCCGTCGACTGGGTGCCCGATTCCTGACCGCACGCCGTCGTGAGCGCCAGCATGGCCGCAGCTGTCGCTACGAGTGAGGCGCTCCGCCAGGAGGTCTTCATTGGGTAACTCCCACTGTTCGCATTAAGGGTTGCAGCGCCCTGCTGCGCCGCGCATGGCCCTAGGTACGGGTGGGAGTGGCGGATGTGTTCAACGGCCGCACAAAAAACTTTCCGCACGCTGTGACACACCCCACGCCGACGTGTTTCTCGTGCATCTGTGCCCACCCCGGTGGCCGTGTCCCGCGGGGGCGTCAAACCGGTCCGAGCCGGACGTCCTTCGTTCGGGGGCAATACCCCTCAGCTCCGGCGTGCCCGGGCGTCGCACGCCTCATGATCTCCGTCGTGCATGGACCACAGCGGACCCGGTCCGCCCTAGTCATACGGGTGTTGGCGCTGCTGACGCTGACCTGGATCATCGGCGGCGCGCCGGCCTCGGCGGCGGTCGCCGACTCCTGCGCGTACGCCTCCATCGGCCCGGACGGCACGGACGCGGTGGCGGTGGCCGGCGACGGCCTCTGCACCATCAGCCCGCCGCCACCCTCGCCGTCGCCCCCACCGGCTCCGAAGCCACCTCCCCCACCACCCCCTGCGCCTCCGCCCAAACCCAGGCCCAAGCCCCCGCCACCGCCTCCGCCCGCCTCGCCGACCCCGCGGCCTCCCGTCGTGGCGCCACCGCCGAGGCCGGCACCCCCGCCGGCGCCGAAACCGAAGCTCACACCGACACCGACGCCCTCGCCCACGCACAAGGCGCGCCCCAAACCGTCGGCGACCCCGGTGAGTTATCCGGCCTACCGCGCCCCGACGCGCAAGCACTCGCCCCGCAGCGGACCGTCCCTGGTCTCGCTCACCCTGCTCGTCACCGTGCCCGCGTTGCTCGCCGTCGCGGCGCTGCGTCCGCGCTGATCCCCTGGAGGCATCCTTGTCGGAATGGCTTGTTCTCGTCCTCGCGATGGCGGCGGCGTGTGTCGTCGTCCTCGTCGTGTCCCTCGTACGCACCCGCCGGGCCCCCGAGGACGAGGATCCGTCCGAGACCCCGGACGTGATCGAATACATGACCATGATGATCGGCGTGGTCTACGCCATCGTCCTGGGACTGGCCATCGCCGGTGTCTGGGAGGCCCGCAGCGCCGCCCAGGACCATGTGAAGGCGGAGGCCCAGGCCCTGCACGAGATCTCCGAGCGGGTCCGCGTCTACCCGCCCGACGTGCGCGACCGTATCCGCGGCGACGTCGGCGCTTACGTCGGATACGTCGTCAAAACCGAGTGGAAGACAATGGCCGACCACGGCCATGTCACCGCCGAGGGAGGCCGGCTCTTCGAGGTCGTCCGTCAGGACGTCAGCGACTACAAGCCGAGGTCGGACTTCGAGGCCCAGGCCTACCAGCCGCTGGTCGACCAGGTGACCGCGGCCGACGCGGCACGCAACGCCCGCGCCGACTCGACGGACGCGACCATGCCGGGAGTGGTGTGGTTCGGGCTGATCACCGGAGCCGTGGTCACCATCGGGATGGTGTTCGCGCTCCAGATCAGGCGCACCAAGCGGGAACTGATCCTCGCCGGGCTCTTCTCCGCCCTGATCGCGTTCCTGCTCTTCCTGATCTGGGACTTCGACGCGCCTTACAGCCGGGGGATCGCGGCTTCGGCGGAACCGTTCACGGCGCTGTTCCCGCACCTTCCGAAGTGACGGTCCTCCTTCAGGGACCGGAGGACCGGGGGACGGACGCCACGCCGCGTCCGTCCCCCGGTCGCGCCTGCGCGTTCCCCCGTACGGCCCACACGGTTACCCCATTCGCGCTACTGCGATCGCGCCCACGTGCACGCCTTCCTAGCGTTTCGAACATCGAGGCGCATTTCAGACGCAGGCGGAAGGTCCGCAGCAACGCTCCTCGGGGACCCGGAGGCTCACCATGCACGCGATACGCGTCGCTTCGGCCGCACTGCTGGGCGTGAGCGCCCTCACCCTTTCCGCAACCGCCGCTCTCGCCGGAAACGGCGACGCAAACAGTGACGGCGGCCGTGACAGTGGCCGTGACAGTGGCCGGGGCAACAACAACATCACCTCGTTCGGCTTCAACGTGCAGCCACAGAGCATCGCGGCGGGCGGCCGGCTCCGGCTGACCGCGGAGAGCTGCGACTCCGTCGCCAGGGTCTCCTCGGGAGTCTTCGACACGGTCACGATCCCCAAGGGCCAGTCGTCGACGACGGCCCTGATCGACAGGGACGCCAGAGCGGGCGCGGTGTACCAGGTGACGTTCCAGTGCGGCAACGAGAGCGGCCACACCGAGCTGACCATCGCCCCCGGCCGCTCCGACACCAACTACTCCGACCCGGCCCAGGTCCAGGTCCCCGCCTCCGTGCAGCGAGGTGTCAAGGCCGGTGTCGGCGGAAGCTCCGGCGGTGGCTTCGACCTCAAGGAGATCGGCCTGGGAACCGCGCTCATCGCCGGCTGTCTCGGCACCGCGTGGTCCATGACGCGCCGCCGCGTCACGGACGAGGAGTCCTGATCGCTCGCCACGCGCAGCGCCGCTCGCCCCGGATCTCGGCGAGGATCTCGGCGAGAAGGTCCGGGGCGAAGGCCTGTCACACGGGGTCTCCGCAGGGAACTGCCAAGGATGACGGCACCGATCAGATTCGCCGCTCGGACCTGCGGCGCAGCCAGAACAGCCCACCGCCGACGACGCCGGCGGTCAGCAGTCCGCCGCCGATCGCGATGTCGGCGGGCGCCGGTCCGCCGACGCTGCCACCGAGACCACCGCTGACACCGCCGATGACGGTGAAGGCCGCGGGTCGGGTCAGTCTTCGGCCGTCACAGCGGGCCGTGATGTCGTACGACCCCGGGCGCGCGCCACGGTCGACGATGACCGTCGCGATGGACGTGTCGCCGCCCACCGGGCGCAGCAGGGTGGTGCGGAAGGCCCGCGAGGAGACCGTACTGCCGGGCCGCTCGCACGCTTCGCCGTTCACGGTGATCGACAGCTGGCCGCCCCGCGCGATGACTCGGGGCCGGACGACGATGTTCCGCACCTCGTGACGGCCGAAGTCATCGAAGCGGCCGTTGTCATTGAACCGACCGAAGTCATCGAAGCGGCCGTTGTCATTGAACCGGCCGTTGTCGTTGAAGCGGCCATTGTCGTTGAACCGACCGTTGTCGTTGAACCGACCGTTGTCATTGAAGCGACCGTTGTCACCCGGGCGGCCGCCACCGACCACGCCACCGCCGCCGATCACCACGCCACCGCCGCCGACCACGCCACCGCCGCCGACCACCCCGCCACCGACCACGCCACCGCCCACCACGCCACCGCCGCCGACCACCCCACCGCCGCCGACCACTGCGCCGCCGTTGTTCAGCCCTGTGCCGTTGCCCGGTCCACCGGGGTTGCCCAGTGGCTCGTTGCCGCTCGGCTCGTTGCTGCTCGGCTCGTTGTTGCTCGACTCATTGCTGCCCGGTTCATTCGATGCCGTCGCCGCCGGGGCGGCGAGCCCCACCGCGGCGACCACGGCGGCAGAGACCGCCAGGGCACGAGTTGTACGCATGTGATCCTCCGCGGAAGACGCCCCGGGAACCGTCCCCGGTCGATCGGCGAGAAAGCGCCTCCCATACAGACCCTCAGATGCGGCGCACAGGGACGCATTTCGAGAATGGTCCGTCCTGGTGAGAAGACACGCCGAAGGATTTCCACACAATCGGATATTGCCGCAGGTCACGGACCGTCAGAAATTTCCTGCCCTCGGCAACTCGGATGGCTCACCACGCGGAGGCCCGACACCCGTTCGCCCGCGCCCCGTCGCCTGCCGGGCATGCTGCACTTAGCGTTCTGGTATGCGCGACGGACGCGGCGACGGACGCGTCGAGAGGGGATTGCGAATGTTTGCGTCCGAGGTGGCCGAAGAGGAGGAGCGACAGAAGAAGCGCGCCCCGTGGGGCGTGATAGCGCTTGTTCTGCTGACCGGCCTCGCACTCATTCGGAATGGTTCCGGTGAGTTCGACGTGGGCCCTCCGCAGCCCGCGACGGCGGCGGCAGCGGACAGCAGGACACCCGTCGCCACCTTCTCCAACGGGCCCGCCGCGTTGCCGTACTCCGTGGTGGACCGGGTCAGGATCCCGGCGATCCAGGTGGATGCCCCGGTCGTGCCGGTGGGTCTCGACTCGGCCGGCTGGGTCGCCGCGCCGCCGCCCGACAACGCCAATCTCGCGGGCTGGTTCACCGGTGCGGTGTCGCCCGGCGAGAAGGGCACGGCCGTGATCGTGGGCCATGTGGACAACATGCAGGGTCCGGCCGTCTTCTATGGGCTCGGTTCCCTCAAGAAGGGAAACCGGGTCGAGGTTCAGCGAAGGGACGGGAAGACCGCCACATTCGAGATCTACGGCGTCGACGTATTCGCGAAGAACAACTTCCCCGGTGACCGGGTGTACGGCAGCAAGGGCACCCCGGAATTGCGGGTCATCACCTGCGGAGGCGGTTTCTCCAAGCAGCACGGCTACGACGGGAACGTCGTCGTGTTCGCCCGCCTGGTCGACGTCCGCTGAAACTCCCCGCCGAAGGGCCCGGGCAGTGATCCCGGGCCCTTCGGCGGAGTCGGGGGCGACCGCGACCGCGACCGCGCCCGCTCCCCGCTCCCCGCTCCCCGCTCCCCGCTCAGAAGTCCTGGCGGTGCGGCACCGTGAGGTGATAGCCGGAGTCGAGGAGTTCGGGCAGGTAGTCGCGCAGGGCGCGGACGGTCTGGGAGCGGTCGCCGCCCGCGTCGTGGGAGAGGACGACGACGCCGGGGGCGGCGCCCTCCTCCACCCGGTCGACGATGGTGGCGGTGCCCGGGGTGGCCCAGTCGAGGCTGTCGACCGTCCAGGCCATCGGTTCCATGCCGAGGTCTGCGCCGATCTGGAAGGTCGCCCGGTTCCAGGCCCCATAGGGCGCGCGGAACCAGACGGGCCGTTCACCGTAGGCGTCCTCGATGACATCGCTGGTACGCGCGATCTCGGAGCGGATCTCGGAGCGCCGGAGCTCGGTCAGCAACGGGTGCGTCCAGGTGTGGTTGCCGACGACGTGCCCGTCGTCGGCCATCTCGGCCAGCAGGTCCTTGTTGTCGACGGCCATCTCCCCGCAGACGAAGAACATCGCCCGTACCTCGTGCTTGCGCAGGGTGCGCAGAATGCTCGGGGTGTAGCGCGGATCGGGTCCGTCGTCGAAGGTCAGCACCATCGTGTGGCCGCGCCCGCTCACCCGCATGATCGGCTCACGCCGGACAGCGGGCTTGCCGGGCGTCCGGCTCGACGGAGCGAATCCGGTCATCGGCTCGAGGCGGTACGCGGAGGGCTTGAGTGCCCGGCGCGCCTGCGGGCCCCCGGCCACGGGTGCGCCGCCCACCGGGCTCGCGGCCGGATCGGCGGTGAGGAGGCGGGCCGTGCCCGCCGCCCCCAGGACGGCGACACCTGCGATCAACGCCCGGCGCCGCGTGAGCATCTTATCCTTTTTCATGACTAATCAGTCGCCCAGCGGAGGCACGACGCGGCTGAGCAACACCGGTGCGGACTCGGGAAAGCACCCGTTGGGACCAGCTCAGCGCCGACGCACCAGGGGGAACGGCAATGTCTCCCGAATCGTCAGCCCCGTGAGGAACATGACCAGCCGGTCCACGCCGATGCCGAGCCCGCCGGTCGGTGGCATCGCGTACTCCAGCGCGTCGAGGAAGTCCTCGTCGAGTTCCATCGCCTCGGGATCTCCCCCGGCGGCCCGCAGCGACTGCGCGGTCAGCCGCCGCCGCTGCTCCACGGGGTCGGTCAACTCCGAGTAGGCGGTGCCCAGTTCGGTGCCGAAGGCGACGAGGTCCCAGCGCTCGGCGAGGCGCGGGTCGGTGCGGTGCTGCCGGGCGAGCGGGGAGACTTCGGTCGGGAAGTCCTTGTAGAACGTGGGCAGCAGGGTCTTCTCCTCGACCAGTCGTTCGTACATCTCCAGTACGACGTCGCCCTGTCCGTCGTCCGGCCGATACGGCACTCCCGCACCGTCGCACAGCCGGTGCAGGTCCGGCAAGGACGCGCCGGGATCCACCTCCTCCCCCAGGGCCTCCGAGATCGCGCCGTGCACCGTCTTGACCGGCCACGGGCCGGAGATGTCGTACTCGGTGCCGTCCCTGCGGGCGACGGGCGCGCCGAAGGCGGCGGTCGCGGCGCCCTGGATCAGTTCGCGGGTGAGGTCGAGCATCACGTCGTAGTCGGCGAACGCCTGGTAGGCCTCCAGCATGGTGAACTCGGGGTTGTGCTTGTAGGAGACGCCCTCGTTGCGGAAGGTGCGCCCCATCTCGAAGACCTTCTCCAGGCCGCCCACGCACAGCCGCTTGAGGTAGAGCTCGGGGGCGATGCGCAGATACATGTCCAGGTCGTAGGCGTTGATGTGGGTGGTGAACGGGCGGGCGTTGGCGCCGCCGTGGATCTGCTGGAGCATCGGCGTCTCGACCTCGAGGTAGCCCCGGTCCAGCAGGCCCTGGCGCAGCGCCTGTACGGCCGCGGACCGGGCCCGCAGGACCTCGCGGGCGTCGGGGCTGGACACCAGGTCGAGATAGCGGCGGCGCACCTTCGCCTCGGGGTCGGCGAGGCCCCGGCGCTTGTCGGGCAGCGGGCGCAGGCATTTGCCGGTGAGCTGCCAGGAGGAGACGAAGAGGGTCGGTTCGCCCAGGTCGCTGACGCCGGCGAGGCCCTTCGCGGTGATGTGGTCGCCGATGTCGACGTCCTGGCGGAAGCGCTTGAGCTCGGGTCCGGACTCCAGCCGGGTGAAGGCGAGCTGGAGATCGCCTGACCAGTCACGCAGGACGGCGAACACGATCCCGCCGAAGTCGCGTACGAGGACGACACGCCCGGCGACGGTCACGTGCTGTCCCACCGGTCCCGCACGGACCTCGGCGAGGGTGTGCGTGCGGGACGGGACGCCCACCGGGTAGGGGTCGACTCCGCCGGCGCGCAGCCGGTCGAGTGTGCGGTGGCGCAGGCGGATCTGTTCGGGCAGGGCCGCGGTCGGATCGGTGGCCGGGGTCTCCTCGCCCTCGCCGAGGCCGAGGGCCGACAGCGAGGGCAGGCCCGCGGTGCTCGCGGGCTGGGGTCCGGTCCTGGGGTGCCCCTTGCCCCAGAGCTTGCGCAGCGAGGGCACGGAGACGAAGCCCTCGGCGATGCCGGACGCCAGACCGATGCGGGCGAGGGAGCCGGTGTCGCCGTAACAGATGAAGCGGGGGTACCACTCGGGCTGGAATTTGGCGTTGGACCGGTAGAGGGCCTCCAGCTGCCACCACCGGGAGAAGAACAGCAGCAGTCCGCGCCAGAGCCGGAGCACCGGCCCCGCGCCGATCCGGGCGCCCTCCTCGAAGACCGACCGGAACACCGCGAAGTTGAGGGAGATGCGGCGTACGCCGAACGTCCCGGCCGCCGCGCACACCTCGGCGACCATGAACTCCATGACGCCGTTCGGGGCGCTGCGGTCGCGGCGCATGAGGTCGAGCGAGATGCCGTCCTTGCCCCAGGGCACGAAGGACAGCAGCGCGAGGAGCTTGCCGTCGGGCGTCAGGGCCTCGACGAGCAGGCAGTCGCCGTCCGCGGGGTCGCCGAGCCGGTCCAGGGCCATGGAGAAGCCGCGCTCGGTCTCGGTGTCGCGCCAGGCGTCCGCCTTGTCGATGAGCTCCTCCATCTCCTCGTCGGTGAGGCTGCAGTGGCGGCGTACCCGGCAGGTGGCGCCGGTGCGCCGTACGCGGTGCACGGCCTGGCGCGTGACACGCATGTCGCGGCCGTCCAGATCGAAGCCGGCGACGTGCAGGATCGCCTCGTCGCCGAGTTCGAGCGCGCCGAGCCCGGCGCGCGCGAAGGCCTTGGCGCCGTCCTCGGAGGCGCCCATGACGGCGGGCGCCCAGGCGTAGCGGCGGGCCAGGTCGAGCCAGGCCTCGATGGCGTGCGGCCAGGCCTCGCGGTCGCCGACGGGGTCGCCGCTGGCCAGGCAGACGCCGGCCTCGACGCGGTAGGTGACGGCGGCCTTGCCGCTGGGTGAGAAGACGACGGCCTTGTCGCGGCGGGTGGCGAAGTAGCCGAGGGAGTCGTCGGCGCCGTACGCCCGCAGGAGGGCACGGATGCGGACCTCCTCGTCGCCGCGCAGGGCCGCCTCCAGGCGCTGGGAGCGGAAGAGCGTGGCGACGGCGTTGAGCTGGGCGAGGGCGCCGAGGAGGCCGAGGACGAAGAAGAGCTTGCGGGGCGGGCGCCCGCTGAACGAACTGCTGGGGACCAGCCCGCCGCACACCCGGCTGGCCGCCCACAGCAGCCGTTCTTCCGAGGCCAGCGTGCCGGGGAACAACTCGACCAGGCCCCAGCCGATCAGGATCGCCACGGCGAGTCCGACGAGCAGTACGGCGAGGGCGCGCCATACGGCGCCGCGCCGGGAGTCGGCGTAGAACTCGCGGCGCGCCACGATCAGGAGCACCAGCAGCAGTCCGCAGGCGACGAAGGACGGCAGCGACTCGGCGTACAGGCCCATCGACAGGCCGACGATGTCGAAGAAGACCAGCAGGCCGAGGTAGACGACGACCAGCCACCAGGCGACCTTCTTGCGGGCGGCGGTCGCGGCGGCGAGCAGGAAGAGGAAGACGGCGTACGCGAGGTTGGCGCTGACCGGGACGATCAACAGGTCGAGGAAGGCCACGGCGGGGTGCAGCAGACGGCGCACGGGGGCGAAGAAGGCCAGCAGGACGCACAGCAGCGAGAGGGCGCCGAAGAAGGCCGCGAAGCCTTCGGGCACCTTGCTGAGGAAGCCGACCCGGGACGGCGGTACGGGACCCGTGACGTCCCTCGGTCCGCGGGCCTCCACGGTGGCGCTCATGGTGTCGACTCTAGGAAGCCCCGGCCGGACCCGCCCGTCGAGCGCCCTGCCCCTCGTCGCCGACGCGCAGGGCGGTCGTGGCGGGCCGTGGCGGCGGACACTTCACCCGTTCCGCCCCATGCGGTGCGCCACGGGCCCGCCCTGCTCCCGACCTGCGGCTTCCGATAGCCTCGGTGGTGTGGCGGAACAGCAACCCTCGCACCGGTTCGAGCGTGGCACGGACGGTCCCAAGGTCATCGTCGTCGGCGTGGACGGCTCCGAGTCGTCGCTGCGCGCGGCGGCCTACGCCGCCGGGCTGGCCAGGCGGCAGCACGCGCTGCTCGCCCTCGTGTACGTGCAGCCCGTCATGGCCGCCGGAGCGGCGTTCGGGGCGCCGGTCGCCGAGACGACCGACCGGATCGCCGAGGACCTCATCGCGCAGATCCGAGAGGCCACCGAGCAGGTCAAGGACATATTCGCGGTGCGCTGGGAGTTCCACACCTTCCGTGGCGATCCCTACAACGGTCTGGTGACGGCGGCGGACGAGTTGAAGGCGGACGCCGTGGTGGTCGGCGCCTCCGAGCAGGCGGGGCACCGGATCATCGGGTCGGTGGCGATCCGGATGGTGAAGGCGGGCCGCTGGCCGGTCACGGTCGTCCCGTAGTCCCCGTAGTCCCCGTAGTCCCCGTAGACCTCAGGGACTCCGTGGGTCCTATTGCCCCATCATCAGGCCGTCGTGAGCGGCGCCGCGGCTGAGCACCACGTCACGGATGCGGTCGCGTACGCCGGCCAGGTCGGCGCCTTGGGCCAGAGCCGCGTTGACGTCGACGACCCGCCCGGCGTCGACGTCGAACACCTGCGGCACGAACTCCGCCTTCGTGACCTCCCAGCGGTCCCCCCTGTGCGCGGGCGGGGCGAAGGTGAAGCGAGCGAGGGTGCTCTCGTTGCCCCGGGAGTCCTGGAGGCCTTGGCGGTTGAACATATCGCCCGCGATCTGGTCGCCCATCCCGTAGACGACCCACGTGCCGTTGACCTTCTCGTACGCCTGCGGGACACGCGCGTGCGTACCCAGGATCAGGTCGATGTCGGGCCGCCCGTCCGTGCGGGCGGCGGTGAGCTCCCGGCCCAGTGTCACCTGCTGGGTGTCGGGCTGCTCCTGCCATTCGGTGCCCCAGTGCAGGGACACGACGACGACGTCGGCGCCCGCCTTCCTGGCGGCCCGGGCGTCCGCGAGGATCCGGTCGCGGTCGATGAGGTTGACGCTCCACGGCTGCCCCTGAGGCATCGGGGAGCCGTCCGTGCCATAGGTGTAGGCGAGGTGGGCGACCGTCGCGTTGCCCGCGCGCAGGAGAGTGGGCACGTACGCCTCCTGCGCCGTGCGCGCCGATCCCGCGTGCCGTACGCCCGCGAGGTCGAGGGCGTCCAGAGTGCGCCGTACGCCCGCGGCGCCGTCGTCCAGGGAGTGGTTGGAGGCGGTGGAGCAGGCGTCGTACCCGGTCGCCGCGAGCCCGTCGGCCACCTGCGGTGGAATCTTGAAGGCCGGGTTACCGGTGCGGTTGCCGTCGGACCCGTACACGGTCTCCATGTGACAGATCGCCAGGTCGGCGCCGGAGACGAGGGGTTTCACCCCTTCGAACATCGGCAGGAAGTCGTACCCGGTGCCGCCCGCGTCGGCGTTCGCCCGCTCGGTGACCGAGGTGTGCGCCAGCACGTCGCCGGAGGCGACGAGGGTGAAGTCGTGGGGGGTGAGGGGCGCGCCGGGGTGCGCAGTGCTGCGGGCCGACGGTTGCTGGTCGGCCCTGCAGCCGGCGCCCACGACGAGTACGGCCGCGAGCGCGATGCCGGCCAGTCGACTACGTGTGATCATGCCCAGCCTCGATGTAGTCATATTTAACTAGGAAGTGAGGCAAATCCACCCAATCGAGAGAGTAGAGTCAAGGAGCGACGCGCACCCGTAGCCCGTCCGGCCCTCGGGGAACTGCCCGTTGGGGCGCCACCGGGCCCCGCTGAACCGTTCACCGCGCCGTTCACCGACGGCATCGACCGCCCACCGCAGACCCGTGCCCCGGCCCTGTCCCAGCGGAGCGGCACCCGCTGGCATACAGGCCATGACGGCCGGAACCACCACCAAGACGACCGCCGAACACGAGTTGGCCGCGCTGCAGCGCGAGCACGGCCGGCCCCTCTTCGCCCTGCTCCTGCGACTCTCCGACGGCGACCGCCAACGCGCCGAGGATCTGCTGCAGGAGACGTTCGTCCGCGCCTGGCAACACCCCGAGGCGCTGCGCGCCGACGACTTCGACTCCGTACGTCCCTGGCTGCTCACCGTGGGACGGCGGCTCGCGATCGATGCGCGGCGGGCCCGCCAGGCGCGTCCGCCGGAGGTCGGGGGCGCGGTGCTGGACAGCGCGCGGGTCTGCGCGGATCACGCCGAAAGGTCGGCGGCGACGCTCGATGTGCGGGAGGCTGTGAAGACACTCACTCCCGAGCACCGTGAAGTCCTGGTGCTGGTGTACTTCCAGGGGGCGAGTGTGGCGGAGGCCGCCGCGGCGCTCGGAATTCCGCCCGGTACCGTGAAGTCTCGTGCGTACTACGCACTGCGCGCCCTGCGCCGGGTTCTTCCGGGATACGCGGCCGACCTGCGGTGAAACCGAAGGCCGAGTCAAACCTCCGTAAAGCGCCTTGCTGAGGACCATGGTTGAGCAATCAGCTGTCCTCATCCGTGTTCCGGATTGGGGGGAAACCCCCAAGGGCTCGGGATCGGGCGACGCGCACGCAAACCGGAGGAAGGCAGGAAGGGATGCTGCACAGAGGCCAAGAGAGCACGGACGGCACCGGCGGTGGGGAACTCACCGTCCCCATGGCGTGGTTGTACGCCGAGTACATCGCCGACGAGCTGCTGCGGACCGGCGACCTGATGCCGCCCACGTCCTTCGAGTTCCGCGCCGGGCGTGACGCCCTGGCACTGACCATCTTCCTCTCCGACACCGACGGCGAGCTCTCGGGCATCCGGGTCGTCTCGCAGTTGGAGACCTGGCTCTCGCTGACGGCGTACGACCAGCCGTGGCAGGACTGGGTGCGCGAGCACATGGCGCGGCGCTCGGCCGAGGCGGTCGAGTCCGGCGGCCCCGCTCCGGACCTGGAACTGGCGACGGCGGCCTGGCGCTGGCTGGAGGAGACCGAACTGCTCGCCCCGGACCTGGACGCCGTGCCCGGCGGCGGGCCGATCCCGGGCGAGGACGACGGTCCGAAGGTGTGGACACCGGCCTGGCGGCTGGGCCTGCCCCTGGGGCATCTGGCGATCCATCTCTTCTGATCGCCACGACCGGGCGGACCGCCGGTAACCCCAGTTCATGGCTCCGCGCTCCGCCAAACAAGTTTTCCGCACAACTTTTTTCGGGCTCGCACCAATCCGCGAGCCCACCCGCTCCGAATGTCTTGGCCGCGATTCCGAACGAGTCTTGAGTGATTCGACGGTCTGGTGCGTACCCGTGGGCAACAGCAACACCACTCCCACCCCCGCACCATCGCCACGAGGATTCGGTATTCGGTATGAGGTCCCTGGAACGGCATCGCGACGTCGGCGCCTACGCGCTCGGCGTGCTGGACGAGGCGGAGGCGTTCCGCTTCGAGGATCACCTCATGGAGTGCCCCCAGTGCGCGGCGCACGTGAGTGAGTTCAGGCCCGCCACGCGGCAGCTGATGCTGTACCGGCACGCCACCCCGCGCTCCGTGCACCCCTTCGCCGCCCCCGGGCCGCGCCTGATGGACAAACTCCTCACTGAGGTGGCGACCCGGCACCGGGCCGGACGCAGGCGCTGGCTGTACGCGGTGGCCGCCGCCGTGGTGCTCGCGGTGGGCGGTCCGTCGATCGCGATGGTCACGTCGCACGGCTCCGGGTCACAGACGGCCGCGGTCGCGTCGACGGACGCGCAGACCGGCGTATGGGCCAAGGTCACCACCGCGGACCGGATCTGGGGCAGCCAGGTCGAGGTCGAGGTCAAGGACGCCGGGGGCCCGCGCCCCTGTCAGCTCGTCGCCATCGGCAAGGACGGTTCGCAGCAGACGGTGACGAGTTGGATGGTGCCCGCCCACAACGGCGAGTCGACCACCCTGCAGGGCGGCGCCGCACTCAAGGCCGACGAGATCAGCCGGTTCGAGGTGCGCACGACGGACGGCAAGCACCTGGTGACCGTCACGCCCCACTGATCCCGGGCTGTTCCCCGCTGCTCCCGGGCTATTTGAGCAGCCGGGACAACCGGCGGTCCGCGAGTGGCCTGCCTCCCGTCCGGCAGGTCGGGCAGTACCGCAGCGAGGAATCGCTGAAGGAGACCTCGCGCATGATGTCGCCGCACACCGGGCACGGCTCACCCGTTCTGCCGTGCACCCGGGGCCCGCTCTTCTTCTCCGCCTTGAGGCGCCCCGCCGCCAGACCGTGGGAGCGCTCCACGGCCTCGGTGAGCGTGGACCGCAGCGCCTCGTAGAGACGGGTCGTCTCCTCGGGGGTCAGTGAGGCGGCCGGCTTGGAGGGGGACATCCTGGCGGCGTGCAGGATCTCGTCGCTGTACGCGTTTCCCACGCCGTCGATCAGGCTCTGGTCCCGGAGTGCGCCCTTGAGTTGGCGGCGCTCACCCGCGAGCAGCCGGGCGAACCGTGCCTCGTCGAAGTCGGCGGCTGGGGGTCCCCCAGGCTCTTCAGGCACTGGGGGAGGGTCGGGACCGAGGCGGGCCACGCCGGGGATCTCCGCCGGGGCGGGGCGGGCCGTCGGGCAGCGTGTCCTTCCCGTGCAGCCGGCCCGCGCGGGCCAGGTGGGTCACGAAGCGCAGTCCGTCGGCCTCGATGTCGAGGAACTTGCCGGCCGGCGCACTGCGGTCACCTCGCGGCCCTCGAAGGCGGTGACGAGCGGATCGTAGGTCTTCAGGGCACTGATGGCGACGGGCAGCACGCGCACGGCCTCGCGGCCGACGAGATGGTCGGCCAGGAAGTCCTTGAGCGCTTCGACCTCTGGCAGTTCCGGCATGGCTCCAGAGTGCCAATCCCCACCGACAACACCATCCGGACCACCCACCTCTTGAGGCAACGCCGGCCGGTCCCCCGCGACAGTCGGTCAGTCCCGTTCCGGGACCAGGAACTCGCACCACACGCACTTGCCGCCGCCGCGTGCCTCCACGCCCCAGACATCGGCGAGGCGGTCGACCAGCAGGAGCCCGCGGCCGGAGACGCCGGACTCGCCCGCCTCTCGGCGGCGCGGCAGGGCGCTGGAGGAGTCCTCGACCTCCGCGCGCAGCCGACGGCCCGGGCCGCTGAGGACCCGCAGGGTGACGATCGCGGCGCCTTCGGTGTGGATGAGGGCGTTGGTGATCAGCTCGTCGGCGACCAGTTCGACTTCGTCGGCCCGCTCCGCACCGCCCCAGGCACGGACCGCGGCCCGGATCATGTGCCGGGCCTCGATGAGCGCCTCGGAGTCGCCGGGCGCGACATGCTGCTGGAGCCGCCCGCCGGACTGCTGGGGCCCGGGGCCGCGGCGGCGCAGCGCCAGCAGGGCCACGTCGTCGTCGCCGCCGCGTTCCTCCGCCACGTCGATGAGCCGGTCGGCAAGGTCACGTACGTCGTCCGGGCCCGAGCGGATCAGCTCCATGAGGGTGTGCATGCCCTCGTCGAGGTCGACGCCGGGCTGCTCGACGAGGCCGTCGGTGCACAGCATCAGTGTCTGCCCGGGGTCCAGTTCGACCGTGTCGACGGGGTATTCGAGGCGCCCGAACAAGGCGGACAGACCGAGCGGCAGGCCCCCTTCGACGGACTGCCGGCGGCAGGTGCCGTCGTTCTGCCGGATCAGCGGGTCGATGTGGCCGGCCCGCACCAGCTGGACGACTCCGGTGGACAGGTCGGCCTCCGCGTACAGGCAGGTCGCGAAGCGGTCGGTGTCGAGTTCGTGCAGGAAGACCGAGGCGCGGGCCATCACGGTGGCGGGGGTGTGCCCCTCGGCGGCGTAGGCCCGCAGCACGATCCGCAACTGGCCCATGACGGCGGCGGCATGGGTGTCGTGGCCCTGGACGTCCCCGATGACGGCGCCGACGCGGCCGCCGGGCAGCGGGATCACGTCGTACCAGTCGCCGCCGATGTCCCGGCCGAGGGAGGCGGAACGGTAGCGGACGGCGATGTCCGCGCCAGGCACGTTCGGTATGGAGCGCGGCAGCATGGCCTGCTGGAGGCCCTGCGCGAGGTCCTTCTCCTGCTCGTAGAACATGGCCCGCTGGAGGCTCTGGGCGATGCTGCTGCCGAGCGCGACGAGGACGTTGCGTTCCTCCGACGAGAAGCCGCGCCGGTCGTTGTAGAGCAGCCCCATCGCGCCGATGGGACGAGCCTGCGCGATGAGCGGCAGGTAGGCGGCCGAGGTGATCTTGAGGTCGGTGATGTGCGGCCACAGCATCGGATACGAATCGGCGAAGTCCTCGGGCGACTCGATGAAGCGCGGGGCGAGGGTACGTACGACCTCGCTCATCGGGTACTGCTCGTCGATGCGGGTGACCAGGGTGCCGGGGACGAAGCTGCCCTCGGGGCCCTCTGCGACCAGCCGTATGCGTCCGGCCTCGACCAGGCCCATGACCAGGCTCGTCGCGCCGAGGTGGGTGAGGCCGTGGGAGTCCTTGAGGACGTCGATGACGTCCTGGACGGTGCGGGCGTGGGCGAGGGCGGCCGTGGTGATCTGCACGACGTTCGTCTGCTGGCGCCGCGCCTCGTCCTGGGCCGCCTGTTCGCGGCGCGCCGCGCTCTCGCCGAGTTCCTGCGTGGCGTCGCGGACGATGCCGATGATCCGGCGTGGCCGGCCCGTCCCGTCGCGGCGGATGTAGCCCTGAGTGTGGGTCCAGCGCAGTGAGCCGTCGCGGCAGCGGATGCGGAAATAGGCGCCGTAGTTCTCGCTGCCGTCCTTGAGGGCGTGCGAGACCAGCGTGTCGAGACGGATCCCCTCGGTCGCGGGCACCCGCAGGGACAGGGTCTCGGGGCGGCCGTCGTACTCCTCGGGACGCACGTCGAAGACTTCGTGGGCCTGGGCGTCCATCTGCATCAGACCGGTGTCCAGGTCCCAGTCGAAGCTGCCCATGCGGTTGAGCGCCAGGATCGGATCCGGGTGGGCGGGCCAGTCGTCCGGGAGGGACAGGGCGCTCGCTCCCCGATCAACCATGCGCCCACCTTGCCAGCATTCGGCCAATTATTCGACTTCTGGGAAGTCCGGAATTCGACTTCGGGGGAGTCCGGATTCGGGCTCCCCCGATCACTCGGCGCTCAGCCGTCGAATACGTCGGTCGGGGCGTCGAAGACGGTGTCCGCATCGGGTGACTCGTCGGGGATCAGGCCACCGCCGTCGGGCAGGTCGGGGATCTCCGGAACGGTGTCGGGGCCGATCTCGTCCTCCGAGGGGTCCAGCGGGGCGAGGGGGTCCCGCGGGACGTTCCGGTCGGTCTCCGTGGAGGTGGGAGCGGGGGTCTGCGGCGCGAGGGGCGGCAGGGAGATATCGGGCTGTGGGGTCGTCGGAGCGGTCGGCGGGACCGTCGGGGGGGCGGTCGTGGTGGGCCGGGAACAGTCCGAAACCGCGGCCACCGGGGCCTCCGTCAGCGCCCCACCGTCCCGCATGCCCGGGGTTCCGTCCGGGGTGACGGTCAGGGTGGGCGTCACGCAGTCGGACGGCGGCTTGTCCGCGAAGGGGCCCGTCCGCGGGCTCTGCTCCGGAATCGCGCTCGGGCTCGCACCGGGGCGCGTACCGGGGCTCGTACCGGGGCTCGTGTCGGCACGACGGCCGGGGCTCGCGGCCGAGACCGGCGGCCGTAGGACGACGTCCCGGTGGCCGTCGTCGCCGATCCGCCGTTCGATCCACCTGTTGTCGACGATGTCGATGATCGTGATGTTCCTGATCGCCGTGGACGCCGGGGTCACCACGACAACGTTGCCAGGACGGAAACCGGACCAGGGCCGCCCCTGCGTGCCCGGGGTCGTCCTGGACACGACGGGCGGGTTCAGCGGATTGCCGCAGGCGCAGCGCACGCGCGGCATGCCCCGGTTGTCGACGAGGACCGCGGTGCCCCGCTGGAGGACCGACTGGAAGCTGGTCGCCCGGCCGTCGCGGAAGCCGTGGTCGGTGACCTGCGTGTCGGCGCGCAGCACGACCGAGGTCAGACCGCGCAGGAAGTCCGGGACGGCCGCCCGGGAGACGCCCGCGGCCTGCGCGAAGGAGCGCGCCCTGCCGGGTTCCGAGGCGAGGAAGCCGATCTGCTTCTCGACGTCACAGCTGCCGACGGCCCGGGTGCCGCCGTAGAGGCCGGGCGTGGAGCCGGAGAAGGAGCGCACGCCCTGCGGGGCGGAGCCACGGTTCGCGGGTGCCGCCGGGTACGGCATTCGGGTGACGGACGGCGAGTCGGCGGCCGTGGATGCGGTGAACGGGT
Organism: Streptomyces sp. NPDC058086; assembly: GCF_042885015.1. Lineage (NCBI taxonomy): Bacteria > Bacillati > Actinomycetota > Actinomycetes > Kitasatosporales > Streptomycetaceae > Streptomyces > Streptomyces sp. NPDC058086. Next base: position 61,411 of record NZ_JBHVST010000041.1, read on the forward strand.
CGGGACCACCGCCGGCGACCGACTGCAGGAAGACTTCACCGCCACCGGCCCCGGGCGCCGCGCCCTCGCCGCCCCGGCCGCCGCACCCGGCGACGAGGAGCGCCGCCGAGAGCGCGCAGGCCATGACGAAGGCTCGGGTGGGTATGTGCACCACGCTGTTCTCCTGTCGCACCACGTTCTCCCGTTGCACTGCTTCCTCCCGTTGCACCACGATCCCCCGGTCACTCAGGGCATTTCGTCCACTATTGTCTGCGCTGCCCAGTTGGCTCACGCAAGCGGAGACGGTCACCCAGCGTCACAATGGAAGCCGAGGGAAGAGGAGTGGCTCGCGTGGAGTGGTTCGTCGCCCCCGACTACTGGCTGAGCCGGCTGGTCTTCCAGCGGGCCCTGGCCGTGCTGTACCTCGTCGCCTTCCTGGACGCGGCGCTCCAGTTCCGTGCGCTGATCGGGGAGCGGGGGATGCTTCCGGTGCCGCGGTTCGTGGCGCGGGTCGCGTTCCGCGACGCGCCGAGCGTGTTCCACCTGCGCTACTCGGACCGCTTCTTCGCGGCCTGGGCCTGGGCGGGCTGCGCGGTGTCGGCGGCGCTGATCGCCGGCCTGGACCAGCGGCTCCCGCTCTGGGGGGCCATGGTGCTGTGGCTGGTGCCCTGGGCGATGTACCTGTCGATCGTCAATGTGGGCCAGACCTGGTACTCGTTCGGCTGGGAGTCCCTGCTCCTGGAGGTCGGATTCCTCGCCGTGTTCCTCGGCAACGACGAGGTGGCCCCGCCGGTCGTCGTCCTTTTCCTGCTGCGCTGGGTGCTGTTCCGCGTGGAGTTCGGCGCCGGGCTGATCAAGATGCGCGGGGACTCCTGCTGGCGGGAGCTGACCTGCCTCGACTACCACCACGAGACCCAGCCGATGCCGGGACCGTTGAGCTGGTTCTTCCACCACCTCCCCAAGCCCTTCCACCGGGTCGAGGTGGCGGCGAACCACTTCACCCAGCTCGTCGTGCCCGTCCTCCTCTTCGCCCCGCAGCCGGTATCGACGGCAGCCGCGTCGCTGATGGTCCTCACCCAGCTCTGGCTGGTCCTGTCCGGCAACTTCGCCTGGCTGAACTGGACCACCATCGTGCTGGCCCTCTCCGCGATCGAGTTCCCCACCACTCCCCCGCACGTGGCCGGCCCGCCCCTCTGGTATGAGATCGTGGTCCTCGCGGTCGCCACGGGCCTGGTGGCCCTCAGCTACCGCCCCGCCCGCAACCTGATCTCCCGACGCCAGGTCATGAACCGCTCCTTCGACCCGCTGCACCTGGTCAACACCTACGGCGCGTTCGGCAGCGTCAGCCGGGTGCGCCACGAGGTGGTCGTGGAGGGCACGGCGGATCCCCTGCCGCGGGAGGACTCGGAGTGGAAGGAGTACGAGTTCAAGGGCAAACCGGGCGATCTCCGCCACTGGCCGCGCCAGTACGCGCCTTACCATCTGCGGCTCGACTGGCTGATGTGGTTCGCGGCACTTTCCCCCGCGTACGCCGCTTCCTGGTTCACGGGCCTGGTCGAACGGCTCCTGGAGAACGACCGCGACACGCTACGGCTGCTGCGCCGCTCCCCGTTCCCTGCGGACGCCCCGCCCAGGTACGTCCGCGCCCGCCTCTACCGCTACCGCTACACGACGTGGCATGAGCTGCGGGAGACGGGCGCGTGCTGGCACCGGACGTATGTGCGGGAGTTCCTGCCGCCGATGCGGCTGGAGTGGGTGGATCAGAGCCGGTAGATCAGAGGCGGTGGATCAGAAACGGCAGATCGGGCCGGTGGGTCAGAGCCGGTAGACACGGGTGGCGGTGCCACCGAAGATCTCGGCGCGTTCCTCCGCGCCAAGCTCTCCGGTCAACTCCTCGGCCACATGGACCACTTGGCCGTACGACGCAGTCAGCGTGCACACCGGCCAGTCGGAGCCGAACATCAGCCGGCCGGGCCCGAAGGCGTCCAGGACCGTGTCCGCGTAGGGGCGCAGCTCGTCGACCGTCCACTTCGCGAGGTCCGCCTCGGTGACCATGCCGGAGAGTTTGCACACGGTATTGGGGAGCGCGGACAGGCCCCGGACGGCCGTCGCCCACGGTTGCAGCGCGCCCGTGGCGATCGGTGGCTTGCCCAAGTGGTCGAGGACAAAGGTGAGTTCGGGGTGGTCGGCGGCGGCCCGGACACAGGCGGGCAGCTGATGCGGCAGCACGACCAGGTCGTAGACGAGGCCCGCCTCGGCGACGGCGGCGAGCCCGTCCCGTACGTCCGCACGCAGCAGCCACTCCGGGTCGGGCTCGCCCTGCACCTGGTGGCGGATGCCCTTGAGATGGCGGCCGCCCGGCAGCTCCCGCAGCCGGGCCAGCTCGTCGGCGACGTCCGGCCGGGTCAGGTCGGTCCAGCCGACCACACCCCCGATCAACTCGCTCTCCGCCGCGAGGGCGAGGAACTCCGGGGTCTCCTCGAGCACGGTGATCGTCTGTACGAGGACCGTGCGGTCGACCCCGGCGGCCCGTGCCTGCGGTGCGAGGTCCGCCACGCCGAAATCACGTCGCAGTGGCCGGAGTTCGGGCCCGGTGATCCAGTCCTGGTCGCGGACCGCGAGGTCCCACACGTGGTGGTGCGCGTCCACCCTCACGGCAGCTCCCACACGACGGGCAGCCCCGCGGCCGCGCCCTCGCCGGAGTAGTCGTGCACGACGTCGAGGAGTTCGGCCATGCGTGCCTGCCAGGCGATGTTGACCGGCAGCTTCTCCAGTGCGGCGAGCAGGCGCCCGTAGTCCTCGCACTCCAGGACGTGGAAGAGGTCGGTGCCGCTGCGCCAGATCGTCCAGGAGGTGGCTCCGGCGGCGCGGATGGCCGTCGTGAGCTCCTCGGGGACCTCTCGGTGGGCGGCCTCGTACGCGGCTGTACGGTCCGCGCGGACCTTGGTGTGCAGGGCGACTCTCATGACGGGTCCTGTGGGGGTACGGGTAGGGGGGCGTCCTCGGGCAGCAGCTTCGCCTCACGCAGTTCCCGCCAGAACTCCTCCGGCACCGGCGACGCGAACTGCGCGACACAGTCCCGGACTTCGGGCGCCGAGCGGGCGCCGACCAGGACGCTCGCGACGGCCGGGTGGGCGGCGGGAAAGGCCAGCGCGGCGGCGCGCAGGGTGGTGCCGTGCCGCTCCGCGATCTCCTTCAGCCGCAGGGCGCGGTCCAGCAACTCCGCCGGGGCCGTCGCGTAGTTGTACGTCGCTCCGGGCCTCGGGTCGGCCAGCAGGCCGGAGTTGAAGGCGCCGCCGATGACCACCGAGGTGCCGCGCTCCTGGGCGGCGGGCAGCAGCTCGGTCAGCGCGGCATGGTCGAGCAGGGTGTAGCGGCCCGCGCACAGCACCACGTCCACGTCCGTGTCGCGGACGAAGCGGGTGAGCATCTCGGCCTGGTTCATGCCCGCGCCGATCGCGCCGACCACCCCTTGCGAGCGGAGCTTCTCCAGGGCCGGGTAGCCCTCGTGGAAAGCCTGCTCGGCGTGGTCGTCCGGGTCGTGGAGGTAGACGATGTCCACGCGGTCCAGGCCGAGGCGTTCGAGGCCGGCCTCGATGCCGCGTCGTACGCCCTCGGCGCTGAAGTCCCAGACGCGGCGGTGCGTGGCGGGCACCGCGAAGCCGTCGGCCAGGTCGTCGCCGCCCGCGTCCGCGCCCGTGGGCTCCAGCAGACGGCCCACCTTGGTGGAGAGGGTGTACTCGGCGCGGGGGCGATCGCGCAGGGCCGCGCCGAGACGGCGTTCGGAGAGGCCGATGCCGTAGTGCGGGGCGGTGTCGAAGTAGCGGATGCCCCCGGACCAGGCGGCGTCCACGGCCTCGTACGCCTGTTCGTCACTGATGGCGGTGAACAGGTTGCCGATGCCCGCGGCGCCGAAGGACAGGGCGCTGACTTCGACGCCGCTCCTCCCGAGCGTGCGCCTTCCGAGCGTGCTCACTGGCCCACCGGCCGCAGTCGCAGTCCCTGCATGCCGCCGTCCACGGCGAGGGCGGTGCCGGTGGTGGCGCCGGACAGCGGGCTCGCCAAGTAGGCGATGGCTCCCGCGACCTCGTCCGCCGAGACCAGGCGGCCGGAGGGCTGGCGGGCCTCCAGCGCGGCCCGTTCGGCGGCCGGGTCGGCGGCGGCGTCGAGGAGGCGGCCGACCCAGGGGGTGTCGGCGGTGCCGGGGTTCACGCAGTTGACGCGGACGCCCTCGCGGAGGTGGTCTGCGGCCATGGCGAGGGTGAGGGAGAGGACGGCGCCCTTGGTGGCGGAGTACAGGGCGCGCTGCGGCAGCCCGGCGGTGGCGGCGATGGAGCAGGTGTTCACGATCGCCGCGTGTGCGGATTGCCGCAGGTGGGGCAGGGCGGCGCGGGCGGTACGGACCATACCGACGACGTTGACGTCCAGGACCCGGTGCCACTCGTCGTCGGCGTTGTCCTCGACGGTGCCCCGGGCGCCGATCCCGGCGTTGTTGATCAGCACGTCGAGTCCGCCGAGGTCCGCGACGGCCGCGGCCACGGCCCCGCGTACGGAGGCGTCGTCGGCGACGTCGGCGCGGAAGCCGAGCAGGGGCTTCTCGACCGTCGAGGGGTCCACGTCGAGGACGGCGACCCGCGCCCCACGGGCGGCGAGCAGCTCGGCGGTGGCGCGGCCGATGCCGGAGGCGCCACCGGTCACCAGCGCCTTGAGTCCTTCGAAGTCGGCACTCACGCCGCTTCCCCCTTCTGCTTTTCGCTCGTCTGACCGTCGGACTTCTGCTGGGCGAGGTCGGCGGCCCAGAAGGTGCCGCCGGGGTAGGTGAACTCCGCGATGGACTGAGGCCGCATGGTCGCGGAGAAGCCCGGCGCGGTGGGTGCCGTGTAGTGACCCTGCCTGATCACCACCGGGTCGAGGAAGTGGTCGTGCAGATGGTCGACGTATTCGATGACCCGGTCGTCGGTGGTGCCGGAGAGCGCCACGAAGTCGAACATCGACAGGTGCTGGACGAGTTCGCACAGGCCGACCCCGCCGGCGTGCGGGCAGACGGGCACGCCGAACTTGGCCGCGAGAAGCAGGATGGCGAGGTTCTCGTTGACGCCGGCGACGCGGGCGGCGTCGATCTGCAGGACGTCGATGGCGCCGGCCTGGAGGAGCTGTTTGAAGACGACACGGTTCTGGACATGTTCGCCGGTGGCGACCTTGACGGGGGCGACGGCCTCCCGGACGGCGGCGTGGCCGAGGACGTCGTCGGGACTGGTGGGCTCCTCGATCCAGTAGGGCTCGAACTCGGCGAGGGCCTTGGTCCAGGTGATCGCCTCGTCCACGTTCCAGCGCTGGTTGGCGTCGATGGCGATCCGGATGTCGGGGCCGACCACCGAGCGGGCGACCCGGCAGCGGCGTACGTCGTCCGCGAGATCGGCACCCACCTTCAGCTTGATCTGCCGGAAGCCGCCGGCGACGGCCTCGGCGGCGAGGCGGGTGAGCTTCTCGTCGCTGTAGCCGAGCCAGCCGGGCGAGGTGGTGTAGGCGGGGAAGCCCCTCTTCCGGAGGACCGCGGCGCGCTCGGCGGCGCCGTCCCGGCCACGACGGAGCAGTTCGAGCGCCTCCTCGGGTGTGAGGGCGTCCGTGAGGTAGCGGAAGTCGACCTGACGGACCAGCCACTCCGGTTCGGCGTCGGCGAGCAGCTGCCACAGGGGCTTCTCGGCGCGCTTGGCGGCCAGGTCCCACACGGCGTTGACGACGGCGCCGATCGCCATGTGCATCACGCCCTTCTCGGGCCCGAGCCAGCGCAGCTGACTGTCCCCGATCAGGTCCCGGGCGAGGGAGCCCGGGTCCGCGCACAGCTCGTCGACCGAGCGTCCGACCACATGCCCGCGCAGCGCCTCGATCGCGGCGACCTGGACGTCGTTGCCCCGCCCGATGGTGAAGGTGAAGCCGTGCCCCTCGGGACAGTCCGCCGCGTCGCCGCGCAGCACGACGTACGCCGCCGAGTAGTCGGGGTCCGGGTTCATCGCGTCGGAGCCGTCGAGCTCGCGCGAGGTGGGGAAACGGATGTCGTAGGTGTCGACCGCGGTGATACGGGCGGCAGTTGGGGACACGGGAGGCCTTTCGGTCCGGGACAGGGGCGTACGGAGGGGTCCGTGGATCCGTGGGTCCTTGGATCCGTACGAAGACGAAGGGGGGTCAGTCCTGGGCGCGGCCGGTGGTCACGCGGGCGATCATCAGGGCGACCAGGATGATTCCGCCGTAGATGGCCTGGATCCAGAAGGACGGCACCTGGGCGAGCGTGAGCAGGTTCTGCACCACGCCGAGGAGGAGTACGCCGGTCAGGGCGCCGAACATGGTGCCCTTGCCGCCATCCAGGCTGATGCCGCCGATGACCGCCGCCGCCATCACCGTGAAGATCATGTTGTTGCCCTGGTTGGCGCTGATCGCGCCGACGTACCCGGTCTGCATGATCCCGCCGACCGAGGCGAGGACGCCGGCCACGACGGAGACGCCGAGCAGCATCCGGTCGACGCGGATACCGGCGGCGCGGGCCGCCTCCGCGTTGCCGCCGATGGCGTACAGGGCGCGACCGACCCGGTGGTACTTGAGGATCAGTCCAGCGACGCCGAAGGCGACCGCGGCCAGCCACACCGACAGCGGGACCCGCAGGAAGGTGGAGGTGGCCAGTGAGAAGAACGCGTCGGGCATGCCGAACAGTGTCTTGCCCTTGGTGGCGCCGACCAGCAGGCCACGCAGGACGATCAGCATCGCGAGGGTGACGATGAAGGCGTTGAGCTTGAACTTCACCACGAGGATGCCGTTGAAGGCGCCGATGACTCCGCCCACGACGAGGATCGCGACGAGGGCGAGCGCGGCCGACCATTCCGTGCCCCAGCCGGACTGCGCGGACGGCAGCACCAGCAGGGCGCCGACGGCGGGCGCGATGCCGACCACCGACTCCAGCGACAGATCGATCTTGCCGGTGATCAGCACCAGGGACTCGGCGAGGACCACCATCGCGAGCGCCGCCGAGGCCCCCAGGATGGAGATCAGGTTCCGTTCGGTGAGGAACGAGTCGTTGACGATCGCGCCGAGCACCAGGAGCACCAACAGGGCTGGTACGAGGGCGAGTTCGCGGGCCCTGCGGAGCAGTACGGTCTTGGCGGCCCGTGCGTCGGGGACGCGCGCGGAGGTGGGCGACGAGGCCGACGGGGCCTTCGTGTCAGCCATGGTCCACTCCTTCGATGGAGGCGATCAGCTCGTGGTCGTGCCAGCCCGCCGGGTGCTCGGCGACGACACGGCCGTGAAAGAGGACGAGGACGCGGTCGCAGCGGCGCAGGTCGTCGAGTTCGTCGGAGACGACGAGCACGGCGGTGCCGTCCTCGCTGGCGCTGTCCATCCGGGACAGCAGTGACTCCTTGGACTTCACGTCGACGCCGGCGGTGGGGTTGATGAGGACGAGGAGGCGGGGGTCGGAGGCGAGGGCGCGGGCCATGACGACCTTCTGCGCGTTGCCGCCGGAGAGGTCGGAGACGGGCTGTTCGGGGCCCTCGGTGTGGATGTCGAGGCGTTCGATCAGCTCGGTGGCGAAGCCGCGCTTGCGGGCGGCGCCGATGAAGCCGTAGCGGCCGAGCCGGTTCAGGACGCTCATGGTGGTGTTGTCGCCGATGGTCATCCCGGAGACGAGACCCTGCTCGTGCCGGTCGCGCGGGACACAGGCGACGCCCGCCTTGAGCGCGGCCTGCACGTCACCGAACGGCATCCCTTCACCGTCGAGTTGAGCCGTTCCGCCGGTCGGGGTGTGCAGTCCGGCGAAGGACTCGGCGAGTTCGATCTTGCCGCTGCCGCTGGAGCCGGCGAGGCCGACGACCTCGCCGCGACGGACGGTGAGGTCGATGTCCTCGTACGCGTCGGAGGTGAGCCCCCGGGCGTCGAGCAGCACCGGGGCGTCCGCGGCGACGGACTGGTGCGTGACGGTCCGCTCGGCGATCGACTCCCCCGCCATGGCCTCCACCAGGGCCGTGCGGGGGAGTTCGGCGACCGGCGCGGTGGTGATCCAGCGGGCGTCGCGCAGCACGGTGACCGTCTGGCACACCTCGTACACCTCCTGGAGGTGGTGCGAGATGAACAGGAAGGTGACACCGGACTCCTGGAGCGCGCGCATCCGGGTGAAGAGCCGTTCGATCTCCCGGTTGTCGAGCTGCGCGGTCGGCTCGTCGAGGACGATGAACCGGGCGCCGAAGCTGAGCGCCCGGGCGATCTCCACCATCTGGCGGTCCTCGACCTTGAGGTCGGCGGTGCGGGCCTCCGGGTCGACATGCACGTCCCAGGTGTCCAGGACCTGCGCCGCCTCGGCCCGCAGCCTGCGCCAGCTGATGAAGCCGCCGCGCCCGACGGGCTGCCGGTTGATGCTGTGTTCTCCCGGGGGACAACCCCCGGACCCCCGGCCGGACCTGATGCCGTGCCCGGTTCGCCTGCCGGCGTGGATATCGGCGATGAAGAGATTTTCCGCGACCGTGAGTTCCGGTACGACGGTGGGCTTCTGGTAGACGCAGGCCACCTTGCGGCGCCAGGCGTCGCGGTCGGTGAGCGCGGGCGCGGGCTCGCCGTCGAAGCGGACCTCGCCCTCGTCGGGGGCCTGGAGGCCGGTGAGGATGGTGACGAGGGTGGACTTGCCCGCGCCGTTGCGCCCGACGAGGGCGTGGGACTCACCGGGGAGCACGGTGAGCCGGCCGTCTTGGAGGGCGACGGTGGGGCCGTACCGCTTGGCTATCCCCCGCGCCTCCACCAGTGGGGTGCTCATTTGACCGTGTTGCCCCAGAGCTTGGGGTCGTCGACGTTGTCCTTGGTCACCAGCGGCGCCGGCAGCTGGTCCTCCAGGATGCCGCTGGGCAGCTTGACGATCTCGGAGTCGTGGTCGGTCGGGCCGGTCTTGAACGTCTTCCCCTGCATCGCGGCCTTGATGTAGTACATGCCGTACTTGGCGTACGCGTCGGCCGGCTGGGAGACGGTGGCGTCGATCTCGCCCTTGCGGATGGCGTCGAATTCCTGCGGGATGCCGTCGTTCGAGACGATCGTGATGTGGCCCGCCTGACCGGTCTTCTTCAGCATGCCCTTGGACTTGAGGGTCTGCAGGGTCGGCGCGAGGTAGACGCCGCCCGCCTGCATGTAGATGCCCTTGATGTCGGGGTTGGCGTTCAGCAGGGTGTCGAGCTTGGAGGCCGCGGTGTCGGACTCCCACTTGGCGGGGATCTCCAGGACCTTCAGCTTCGGGTAGTTCTTCTGCACACAGGTGCGGAAGGCCTCGGAGCGCTCCCGGCCGTTGACGGAGGCCAGGTCGCCCATGATCTGTACGACCTTGCCGGAGGGGATCTGCTTGCCGAGGTACTCGCAGGCCTTCTCGCCGTAGGCAACGTTGTTGGCGCGTACGACCATGGCGACCTTGCCCTTCTCGGGCGCCACGTCGACGGCGACCACGGGCACGCCCTTGCGCTCGGCCTGGTCGAGCCCGGCGGCGATCGCGGCGCTGTCCAGGGGGGCCACGACGAGGCCCTTCACACCCTGGTTGAGCTGGTTGTTGATGTCGGTGATCTGCTGGGACGGGTCACTGTTGGAGTTGACGGTCTTGAGGGCGTCGACCCCTTCGGACTTCGCCATCTTCGGCACGTAGTCGTTGTAGGACTGCCAGAACGGCGAGGTCAGCAGAGGCAGGATCACCCCGACCTTGCCGGTGCCCCCGCTGCCCGACGACACGGAGTCCTTGGTGCTGCCGCATGCCGCGAGCACGAGGGTCGCGCAGGCGGCCGCAGCCGCCGCACGCACTGCCCGCGACGCAATTCGCGTGTTCCGCACGTTTCTGCCGGCCATCTGACGGCTCCTCGTTGAGCGAGATCGATCGGGTGTGACGGTGCGTGGCCGAGCGTCCCGCTCAACCGGGACGAATATTTATCAGACCACTTCGCCTCCGCAACACCCCCGTGCGCCAAAATTTCCGCGTTATCAGCCGTAGTGGTCCGACCACTCTGGTGGTTAGACTGCGGCGCACCCGGCAACAGGAGGAGACGGCGTGGACGAGTCGGCCCCGCAGAAGGGCACCGTGACGCAGCGCGCCATCGAGCGGATCAAGGCGATGATCGGCGAGGGCCGGCTGGAGCCCGGGCAGCGCCTGCCGACCGAACGTGATCTGGCCGCTCAGCTGGGCATGTCCCGCAGCTCGATGCGCGAGGCGATCCGCGCGCTCACGGTCCTCGGTGTACTGGAGGCCCGGCACGGCTCGGGCATCTACGTCACCCAGCTGGAGGCCGGGGACCTGCTGGAGACCTTCGGCGTGGTGGCCGACCTCTCGCGCGGGCCGCGGCTGGTCGAGCTGCTGGAGGTACGGCGGATCCTGGAGTCGACGGCGACCGCACTGGCCGCGGCGCGGATCACGGCCGACCAGCTCGCCGAGGTCGAGAAACACCTGATGGCGATGAACGCGACGGACGACCCGGAGGAGATCCTCGCCCACGACCTGGCCTTCCACCGCGAGATCGCGGCCGCCGCGGGCAACGAGACCATGGCCGCCATCCTGGAGGGCCTGTCCTCGCGCACGTTCCGTGCCCGGGTCTGGCGGGGCTACGAGGAGGAGGGCGCCTTCGAGCGGACGCGCCGCGAGCACGCGGCGATCCACCGCGCGCTGGTGGCCCACGACCCGGAGGCGGCCAGGGCGGCCGCCGCCGCGCACGTGGGCGAGGTCGAGCAGTGGCTGCGGACCCAGCTCACGCAGTAGCCGGATCCGCAGCCCGGGAAGGGGTCAGGCACGCCCCCGCTCAAGAACGCACCGCTCAGACACGCACCGCTCAGACACGCGTCAGCCGCAGGGTCACCAGCTCGAAGGGGCGCAGCGACAGGGTGATCCGGTCGCCGTCACGCCGCGGAGTGGCCGCATCGGTCAGGGGCCGCTCCAGCAGGTCGGTCACGGCGACGTCACCGACCCCGAACCCGGCCGTCAGCGTGGCCTTGGTCCGCCCGCCCCGGGACTCGTGGAAGCGTACGACCACATCCCCGCTGCCGTCGTCGGCGAGCTTGACCGCGGTCACCACGACCGCGTCCTGCGCCACCTCCACCAGGGGCGCGACCTCACGCCCGCCGCTCAGCCGCCGCTCCGGCAGATTGATCCGCCACCCCTCGCGCACCGCGTCCCCGATGCCGGCCCCCGGCACCAGCGCGTGCCGGAAGCGGTGGACGCCCTGGTCGGTCTCGGGGTCGGGGAAGCGCGGGGCGCGCAGCAGCGAGACGCGGACGGTGGTGGTCGTACCGGAGTCGCTGTCGCGGACGGTACGGGTCACGTCATGGCCGTACGTCGAGTCGTTGACGAGCGCGACACCCCAGCCCGGCTCCTCCATGTACACGAACCGGTGGTTGCACGCCTCGAACTTGGCCGCCTCCCAGGACGTGTTGGTGTGCGTCGGCCGGTAGAAGTGCCCGAACTGCGTCTCGGAGGCGTACCGCTCCGCGTGCACGTCGAGCGGGAAGGCGAGCTTCAGGAACTTCTCCGTCTCGTGCCAGTCGACCTCGGTGTCGATGCCGAGCCGCCGCTCCCCCGGCGCGAGCGACAGCACCTGGGTGACCCGCGACGCGCCGAAGGACCGTACGATCCGCACCGACACGCCGTCCTCACCAGGCACGACCTCGTCGGCGTCGACCAGGTCGGTGACCGTGTTGCGGTAGAACTCGTCGACGTCCCAGGCGTCCCACATGTTCGGGAAGTCGGGGTGGATCTGGAGCAGGTTCGCGGCGCGTCCCGGAGCGATCGTCTCGCGGTCGGCGTCGAGGTCGTAGGCGGAGACGACGAGGCCCCGGGCGTCGATCTCGACCCTCAGGAGGCCGTTGTCGAGGACGTGGCCACCGCCTACGCGCGGCGCGAGCGCCACCTCGCTCGCGACGGCGGCGGGCAGGGCCCCGCCCGCCGGGACCCCGTCCCTGCTGTGCGGCGCGGAGTTGAACACGAGCTCCGTGGTGCCTTCACCCGCCAGCGCCCGCTGCGCCACGTCGATGATGCCGGTCAGCTCCTCGGCGACCCGCTCGTACGTCCTGCGCGCCTCCCGGTGCACCCAGGCGATGGAGGAGCCGGGCAGGATGTCGTGGAACTGGTGGAGCAGGACCGTCTTCCAGATGCGGTCCAACTCCTCGTAAGGGTAAGGGAATCCGGTCCGAACGGCCGCGGTCGCCGCCCAGAGTTCGGCCTCGCGCAGGAGGTGTTCGCTGCGGCGGTTGCCCTGCTTGGTCTTCGCCTGGCTGGTGAGCGTGGCGCGGTGCAGTTCGAGGTACAGCTCGCCGACCCAGACGGGAGCGTTCGGGTACTCGGCCTCGGCCTTCTTGAAGAACTCCGCCGGGGTCTCCCACACCACGGTGGCGGAGCCTTCGAGATCACGGACCCGGGCCGCCTTGGCGACCATCTCGCGGGTGGTGCCGCCGCCTCCGTCACCCCAGCCGGTGGGGGCGAGGGAGTGCCGGGCGACGCCCTTGTCCTTGAAGTTCTTGGCCGCGTGGGCGAGTTCGCTGCCCCGCATGGAGCAGTTGTAGGTGTCGACGGGCGGGAAGTGCGTGAAGATGCGGGTGCCGTCGATGCCCTCCCACTGGAAGGTGTGGTGCGGGAACTTGTTGGTCTGCGACCACGAGATCTTCTGGGTGAGCAGCCACTTGGAGCCCGCCGCCTTGATGATCTGCGGGAGTCCGGCGGCGAAGCCGAAGGTGTCCGGCAGCCAGGCCTCGTCGTTCTCGATGCCGAACTCGTCGAGGAAGAACCGCTTGCCGTGCACGAACTGACGGGCCATCGCCTCCGAGCCCGGCATGTTGGTGTCCGACTCGACCCACATGCCGCCCGCGGGCACGAACCGCCCCTCCGCGACCGCCTTCTTCACCCGTGCCCACACCTCGGGCCGGTGCTCCTTCACCCAGGCCCACTGCTGGGCCTGGGACATCGCGAAGACGAAGTCGGGTTCGTCCTCGATGAGCGCGGTCATGTTGGAGGTGGTCCGCGCCACCTTGCGGACGGTCTCGCGCAGCGGCCACAGCCACGCGGAGTCGATGTGCGCGTGCCCGACGGCGCTGATGCGGTGCGCGGACGGCACGGCGGGCTCGGCGAGCACCCCGGCCAGCCGTGCGCGGGCCGCTGCGGCGCTCGCGCCCACGTCCTGGAGATCGACCGCGTCGAGCGCCTGCTCCACCGCGCGCAGGATGTCCCAGCGCCGTGCCGACTCCACCGGCAGCTCGGCCATCAGCTCGCCGAGGACCTCCAGGTCGAGCACCAGCTCCCACACGGTCTCGTCGAAAACGGCGAGGTCCATCCGGGTGAGGGTGTACTGGGGCTCGCTGCCCGCGGTCTCCTTGTCGCCCAACTGGGTGGGCAGGAAGGGGTGGTAGTCGAGGATCACCGGGTTGGAGGCGGCCTCGACGTGCAGCCGGACCTCCTCGCCGCCCCCGACCGGGGCGCCGATCCGCACCCACTGGTTGCGCGGGTTGAGGCCCTTCACCGGGGTGCCGTCGGGCCGGTAGACGAGCCCCTCGCACTGGAAGCCGGGCATGTTCTCGTCGAAGCCGAGGTCCAGCAGGGCCTCGACCGTCCGGCCGGCCCAGGCCTCCGGGACGGTCCCGGTGACCCGGAACCAGCTGGTGCCCCACGGAGCGCCCCAGCGCGCACCCACCTCGATCGGCTCGGGTGTGGCCGCGAGCCCCTCGGCGACGGGCACCGGCTCACCGGGCGCGTGCCACACCGCGACTTCCAGCGGCACGGACTCGGGGTACACGGCGGGTCGGATGCGCTCGTCGAGGACGCGCTTGAGGCGGGCTTCGACCAGGGTGCGGTCGTCATGCATGGGGTGCTCCGTGGGGTGAAGACGATGCGGGAAGGTGGTACTGCTACCAGGTGTGGGTGGTCGTGGCGGCGGTCGAGACGGTGAACAGCTCCCCCACCGCGCGCACTTCGAACCCCCCGGCCGACTCACCCTGCTCGGGGGTGAGACCGCCGACGTAGAACGCGCTCTGGCAGGTGCCGCCGAGGAAGCGGCGCGTGCCGTCGGGGAGCGTCCGGTACAGCTCGTAATGGCGCACTTCGCCGGGGGCGCCCTGCCAGGCGAAACGCAGGTTTCCCCCGTCGGCGCCGGTGACGCGCAGGTCGGTGGGTGCGGCGGGGGTGAGCACGGCATCGCGGACCGCGAGCCCGCCCAGGCGCCAGCGCACCGGACCACTGCTCGCCGTCAGCCGTACGCCCAGCGCGTGCACGGTCCCGCTCAGTCCGGTCAGGCGCACGGTGGCGGTCCCCCAGCCGTCGCCCGAGGCCGTGACCGGGAAGTACGTGTACGGGGGCGCCCCGCCCGCCGCGCTCGGCTCGGCGGTGGCGACGGCCAGCTCCACGGCGGCGGCGCCCGCGTCCGTGCGGTACGTGAGCTCGACCACCGTGTCCACGGTGAGCGGCAGCCTGGTCGCGTACAGGTCCAGCGTGGTGGGCGCGTCGAGGGCGCCGTCGACGAGCAGGCTGCTCCCGCCCCGCCAGGCGTCCGCGAAGTCGAAGGTGACGGCGGGGCGCTGTCCGGTCGTGCGCACGACCCAGCGGCGGGAGGGCAGCCGGTCCTGGAGGCCGAGGTGGTTCCAGGCCGTGTCCGAGGTGGCCTCGCCGTCCTCGTACCACTTCAGTCCGTGGCCGGTGTTGAAGACCGTCGCGAAGGGAACGGAGGCGACCGTCGAGCGGTCGGCGACGGAGACGGCCGGGGCGCGCCAGCTCGCGCTCGTGCCGGGCTTGGAGGGGTCGAGGGAGGAGCCGGTCCAGAACAGGTCGTCGGCGGCGTGGAAGTCGCCTGGGGTACGGCTCGCGGGCAGATGGTTGCGGGTCCACTCGGGCCGGTAGAAGCCGAGGGAGGTGACGTGGGCCTTGGCGCTCGGGACGATGGCGTCCCAATTGACGGACGCGCCCGTGCCGCCCGCCTCGACGTCGACGCCTGCCCACAACTCGTAAGGACTGCGCCCGAGTTGCCGGGCCGTCGTCGCGGAGGAGGCCAGGCTGCTCTGGGACCAGCGGAAGTCGACGAACATGGAGTCGGCGGCCTGGAAGAACGTCTTGTTCTGGTTGTTCAGGGCGCCCTGCCAGCTCACCGAGCCGTTCACGGTCATCGCGTCGTACCAGGTGACGCGCTGCCCCCGGGCCGTCCCGAGCGTCTTGAGCTCGTTCATGAAGCCGAGCATGGCGGTGGCGAGCGCGGTGTTCCCGCCGCTCGTCTCGGCGTTGATGAACCAGCCGTCGAAGCCGTACGCCGCCGCCACCGCGACGAGCTGCGCGGCGAGCGGGTAGTGCCCGGTGGAGTCCTTCTGCACCAGGTCGCGGGTCCACTGGACCTGTCCGCCGTAGGCGACGGGCGGCAGGAAGACATTGCCGAGGACGGGCACGCCGTGCCGGTGAGCCGCGTCGACGATCGGAGCGTTCGGCGCGAGGATCAGGCCCTCGCCCGCCGAGCCGCCCCAGAAGACGAGTTCGTCCAGGTACGCCCAGTGGGTGAGGGCGTAGTAGTCGGCGGTGGCGGCGCCCTGCGAGGGGTTGCTCGACGTGGGGCCGAAGGAGACGAGGGACTGGATACGGGCCTGTCCGCTGCGGGCCGTCGTGTTGGCCGGGGTCGGTGTGAAGCGGGCGGCGAGCGGCACGGTCGACGCGTTGAACGCGAGGTCGGTGTCGGTGGCGGCGCTCCAGGCCTTGAGGCTGTGCCAGGTGATACCGGTGCCCGGGGCGCCCGAGGGCAGCGAGTCGGGGTACCAGTAGGAGGCGTACGGCGGTGCCGCGGTCGCGGCGGCCTTCGTCGCCGCGACCGCGGGCAGACCGGGCAGGGCGGGCAGCAGCGCGGCGGCCGCGCCGGCGAGCAGGACGGTGCGTCTGGTGGGGTTCACGAGCGGGCTTCTCCTTGTGGGATGGGGAGTACCTGATCGGGACTGACGACTTCGGTGATGCCGCGCGCGGCGAGGTGTTCCTTGTCGTCCGCGCGCACGTCGAGGACGGTGGTGGGGCGGGCGCCGTCGGCGGTGAGCCGGAAGAACGCCTCGAAGACGGGGCCGCCCGGGGCGCACAGCGAGCGGACGGCGGGGTCGGCAGGGACGATCAGCGCCGTGGTGCGGGGGGCGGGCGTGTGGTGGTGCTCGCGGGCGGCGCGGGCCAGCGTCCGCGCGCTGTCCTTGGGGCGCCGGTCGTTGGTCAACAGGCCGAGCCCGTATTCGAGTTCAGGGAAGTCGGCGAGGTCGCGGGAGACGTCGTGGGAGCACCACCAGGTGATGCCCCACAGGTCGGGGCAGTCCAGCGCGGCAGCGACGGTGGCCTCGGTGAAGGCGGCGGCGTGCTCGGGCGGGATCAGGGGGGCGGGTGCGCCGACCTCCTGGAGCCAGACGGGCCGGTGCGGGTCGTCGGCCCAGGCCTTGCTCAGCTCGATCAGATACGCGGCGTGGTGTTCGGTCGGCACGGAGGTACGGCCGTGCCGCTGGGCGGTGCCGTTGAAGACCCAGGAATGTACGGCCGTGACGGCGCCGCGGCGGGCGGCCTGGCCCGGGGTGAACGGCATGTCGTCCTGATACCAGGTGGCGTCGTACTCGGCGTGCAGATGCAGCCTGCCGGGGGCACCCTCCTCGCAGGCGGCGAGCATCCGCTCCAGCCAGTCGTCGATCTGGGCGCTGCTCGCCCGGTCGGGGTCCGGATGGGGCGGGCCCGCCGAGAACTGGTTGACCTCGTTGCCGAGCGTCATGCCGATGAAGTGCGGGCGGTCGGCGAGGGCCGCGGCAAGCGTACGCAGATAGGCCGCCTGGCCGTCGAGGACCTCCGGGTCGGTGAACAGGTTGCGCCGGTGCCAGGTCCGCGTCCACGCGGGCAGGAAGTCGAAGCTCGACAGGTGCCCCTGCAGACCGTCCACGTTGACGTCGAGCCCCCGCTCTCCGGCCGCGTCGACGAGCTGGAGCAGCTGCTCGACGGCGCGCGGGCGGATCAGCGCGCGGTTGGGCTGGAAGTAGGGCCAGAGCGGGAAGACCCGGATGTGGTCGAGGCCCAGCGCGGCGATGGAGTCGAGGTCGGCGCGTACGGAGTCGAGGTCGAAGTCGAGCCAGTGATGGAACCACCCTTCGCTGGGCGTGTAGTTGACGCCGAAGCGCACGGCAGAAGGCATGCAGGATCCTTGCGAAGCGAATCGGGGGTGCGGGGGGTCAGCCCTTGACGGCGCCCTCCCCCACCCCGCGGAAGAAGTACCGCTGGAGGCAGGCGAAGAGGGCGATGAGCGGCGCCACGGCGATGATCGTGCCCGCGGCGACGAGCCGTTCGTCGTTGGCGAAGGTGCCGTGCAGATAGTTGAGGCCGATGGTGAGGGTGAACTTCGAGGGGTCGCTGAGCACGATGAGCGGCCACAGGAAGTCGTCCCAGGCGCCCATGAAGGCGAAGATCGCGACGACGGCGAGCGTGCCCTTCACCGAGGGCAGCGCGATCCGCAGGAACCGCTGCCAGGTGTTGGCGCCGTCCACGAAGGCCGCCTCCTCGATCTCGTAGGGCAGGTTGAGGAAGGCGCCTCGCATCAGCAGGACGTTCATCGCGCCGACGCAGCCGGGCAGGACGACCCCGATGAGCGTGTTGTTCAGGCCGAGCTCACGCATGGTGGTGAACTGGGCGATGATGATGCCCTCGACGGGGACCAGCATCGCGAGGATGAAGACGAGGGTCGCCACCCGCCTGCCCCGGTAGCGCAGGCGGGCCAGGGCGTAGCCCGCGAGGGCCGAGCCGACGCAGTTCGTGACGACATTGGCGCCCGCGACCTTCAGGGAGTTGAAGGCGTAGTCCCAGACGGGGATGGTGTCGGCCACCCGCTTGTAGTTGTGCAGCGTGGGGTCGCCCGGCAGGAACTTCGGCGGTGAGCTGAAGATGTCCTCGGTCGGGCCCTTGAGCGAGGTGGACAGCTGCCACAGGAACGGGCCGACGGTCAGGGCGAGGACGGCGAGCAACAGCAGGTAGCGCAGGGCGAGTTCCCAGCCGCGGACACGGCGGCCGTGCTCGTCGGTGATACGGCGGCGACGGGGCCCGCGCTCGGCCGGCGGATGCCGTTCGGCGACACGCTCCTTCTCCGGCACGCTCACGCGTCCTTCTCCCCGCACGCTCACACGTCCTCCTTCCTGCACGCTCACGCGTCCTCCCTCCGGCGCGCTCACACGTCCTCCTTTCGGTCGGCGCGCAGCACGAGCAGCATCAGCGCGACGGTGACGACGAAGACGACGACCGAGATGGCGGAGGCGTAGCCGACCCGGCCGGTCAGTCCGGTGCCGGTGCGCTGGACGAGCATGACGAGGGTGGTGTCCTCGCCCGCCGGTCCGCCGTCCGGGCCCGCCATCAGGTACACCTCGGAGAACACCTTGAAGGCGGCGACCGAGGAGAGCGCGGCGACCAGCACCATGGTCGAGCGGACGGCGGGCACGGTGACCGTGAGGAAGCGCCGGACCGCGCCCGCGCCGTCGACCGACGCGGCCTCGTGCAGCTCGCGTGGCACGTTGGCGAGCGCGGCCAGATAAATGATCATGTAGTAGCCGAGGCCCTTCCAGACCGTGACGGCCATGGCGCTCAGCAGGAGCAGCCACTGGTCGCTGAGGAAGCCGACCCTGCCGACGCCGATCGACTCCAACAGCGAGTTCACCAGGCCGCGTTCGTCCAGGAGCCACACCCAGATCAGACCGACCACGACGATGGACGCGACCACCGGGGTGTAGAAGGCCGACCGGAAGAAGGTGATGCCGGGGATGTTCTTCTGGACCAGCAGCGCGAGCAGCAACGGCAGCAGGACGAGCGCGGGGACGACCCCGAGGACGTACAGCGTGCTGTTGCGCAGACCGATCCAGAACATGTCGTCGTGCAGCAGCTCGCGGAAGTTGGCGAGGCCCACGAACGTGCCCGGGATCAGGGTGCGGCGGTCGGTGAAGGCGTTGACCACGGTCGAGACGAACGGATAGAGGATGAACACGCCCACGACCAGGAGGCCGGGAGCGGCGAACAGCCAGGGACTGGTGGGCAGTTGGCGCCGTACCCGGGCGGTGCCGGAGGGACTCGCCATGGCCCCGCTCAGCCCTGCTGCTTGAGCAGCGTGTCACAGGCCTTGACAGCGTTGTCAAGAGCCGTCTTGGGGCTCTCCTTGCCCTGCAGGGCCTTCGCGACCTCGTTGCGCAGCGCGGTCTTCATCTGCTCGCTGAAAAGGACCGGCGTGTAGTTGACCGCGTTCTTCAGGGACTTGGCGGCGGCGATCCGCACGCGCGTCTCGTCGGTGCCGTCCTCCTTGGTGAAGTACGGGTCGTCGAGCGAGCCCGCGGTGCTCGGGAAGATCGCGACCTTCTTGGCGAAGGACATCTGGTTCTGCGCGTCGGTGACGAAGTGCGCGAAGGCGACCGAGGCGGGAGTGTGCTTGGTGCGCGAGTTGACCATCACGCCCATCACGTACATGTTCACCTTGCCGGTGCTGGTGATCTGGTCCGTGATGCCGATGTTCTTGTAGAGGTTCGGGGCCTGCTTCTTGAAGTTGCCGAGGTCCAGGGCGCTGCCGGGGTTCATGGCGACGGCCTCGGTGAGGAACTTCTTGCCCGAGGACTCCGGGGTCGCGGTCAGCGCCTGCGGGTCGAGCGCCTTCGCGTCGTACAACTCCTTGTACTTGGTGAGGAGTTCGACTCCCTTGGCGTCGTTGAAGGCGAAAGCGGTGCCTTCCTTGTTCATCAGCTCGACGCCGTAGCGGCCGAAGTCCTCGACGGTGGGCACGTTGGCGAGCGTGGCGACCTGGCCGTCGCTCTTCTTCGCGAGCTGCAGGGCGTCGGCGAAGAGTTCGTCGTACGTCGTCGGCGGCTTGGAGGCGTCGAGTCCTGCCTCCTTGAAGAGGGACTTGTTGTAGAAGAGCGGGCCGGTGTTGAGGTACCAGGGGAAGGCGTACGTGCCGGTCATGCCCGGTATCTGGTGGCTGGCCCAGGCGCCGTCCAGGTACTCCTTCTTGTACTGCGCGGCGGACTTGTCGAGGTCGAGGGCGAGGCCCGCCTTGGCGAGCGGGGCGACGAGGTCCGGCGAGACGTTGACGACGTCGGGCAGGGTGCCGCCGGCCGCGTCCGCGCTGATCTTGTCGGCGTAGCCCTCGGCGGGCTGGTCGACCCACTTCACATGGGTGCCGGGGTACTTCTTCTCGAAGTCGGCGATCACGCCCTCGAAGTACGGCTTGAAGTTGGCTCTCAGGTTCCAGGTCTGGAAGGTGATGTCGCCCTCGACCTTGCCGGAGGCGTCCGTCGAGCCACTGCCGTCGCTCCCGGAACCGCAGGCACTCAGCGGCAGGAGAACGGCGACGGTGGCAGCGGCGGCGAGAGCTCTGCGGGAGATGCGCACGGATGGGACTCCTCTTGCAGCAGGGGTAACGGTGCCGGGGCAGACCTTGCAGCCAACTCGCGGGGCAAGTCAATGGATTTGGCCCAGCTAAATTCATTAGTGCCACAACGTGGCTGGTCACAGACGTTCCCCCAGCCTCTTGCAATCGATCACTAATGCGCTTTAGATTGCCTCAGCTCAAGCGCATTAGTACACCAGCTCAGCAGAACGGGGAACAGGGTTGCCAGCCAAGCGGTCACCCGCGCGCCGACCGACGATGAAGGACATCGCGCAGCGCGCCGGGGTCTCCGAGAGCGCGGTCTCCTTCGCGCTCAACGACAGGCCCGGGGTCTCCGAGATCACCCGCGACCGGGTCCGCCGCGTAGCCGAACAGCTGGGCTGGCGGCCGAGCACGGCGGCGCGCCAGCTGTCCGGCGAGGGCGCGGCGACGGTCGGTCTCGTGGTGGCCCGTCCCGCCGACACCCTGGGCGTGGACTCGTTCTTCCTGCAGCTGATCTCCGGCATCCAGGAGGTGCTGGCCGAGCGTCATCTCGGCCTGCTCTTCCAGGTGGTGGAGGACGTGGCCGACGAGTGCGCGGTCTATCGGCGCTGGTGGGCCGAGCACCGCGTGGACGGCGTCATGGTCGTCGACCCGCGGACCGACGATCCGCGTCCGGGCCTGCTGGAAGAGCTGGGTCTGCCCGCCGTGGTGATCGGCGGCGTACCGGACGCGGGACATCCGGGGATCTCCACCGTCTGGGCGGACGACGCGGGCGCGATGGCCGCGGTGGTGGACGAGCTGTACGCGCTCGGCCACCGCCGGATCGTGCACATCGCGGGCCTGCCGGGGCTCGCCCACACCGAGCGCCGGATCCGCACCCTGCGGGCGGAGGCCGGGCGGCGGGGTCTGACCGAGGTGCGCTCGGTCCCCACGGACTACTCGGACGCGGAGGGCGCCGCCGTCACCCGCCGCGTCCTGGAGAGCGGCACCCCGCCGACCGCGCTGGTCTACGACAACGACGTGATGGCCGTCGCCGGCGTCGCCGCCGCCACGGAACTCGGTTTCCTGGTACCGGGCGACGTATCGGTCGTCGCCTGGGAGGACTCGCCCCTGTGCCGCATGGTCAAACCCTGGCTGTCGGCCCTCTCCCGCGACACCGTCCAGTTCGGCCGCACGGCCGCCCAGGAACTCACCGCACTACTGGACGGCGGTCCCGCCCGGACGGTACAGGTACCGGTGCCGCGGCTGATCGAACGGGAGAGTACGGGGCCCTGCGGGGCTTGAGAGGGTGAGGGGTGGACGCAAAGCTGAAGACGGTGAGGGGTGGACGCCGAGCGGGGCATCCACCCCCGTACGCGTCAGATCCGTGAGCGATGGAGCGCGAACTCCGCGATCCGCGCGGTCTGCCGTGACCGCGTCACCCGAAGGCGCCAGCGCCGGGCCCGTACGGGCGCGGGGAGCAGCAGGATCCGGCTCGCTCCGATCGTGCCCGCCCCGGCCACCCGCCTCCAGACGCCCGCTCCGTACGCCTCGACGACGAAGCTCTCGACCTGCTGGCCGTGCCGGATGTCCTCGGCGAGCCGGATCCGGTCCACTTCGCGCTCCGCACCGAGGTCGACGGTGAAGACCCCCGGGGAGGACCGGACCACGGCCCCGCGCCCCAGGTCCTCCGGCAGCTCCCGGTCCACGCGTTCGCGGAACTCGCGCAGCCGCACCACGTCGGCGGCCGGCAGCAATCCCTGCGTGTCGGGTGGGATGTTGAGCAGCAGCACCGAGTTGCGGCCGACCGAGCGGAAGTAGATGTCGGTCAACTCGTCCACGCTCTTGGGCTGTTGGTCGGCGTGGTAGAACCAGCCGTCGCGGATGGACACATCGCACTCGGCCGGCCACCACTGCAGATAGTCGGCCACCGGAAGGGCCGCCACGAGCGCGGCCCGGCTGCCCTCGTCGGGTGCGTCGTAGGCCAGCGCGTAGTCGGTGCGGCCGTTGTCCTTCTCCGTGACCGGTACGACGCTCCACTCGTCCTCGCGGGCGAGCCCGCCCTCGTTGCCGACCCAGCGCACATCGGGCCCGGACACGGCGATCGAGGCGTCGGGGGCGAGGGCCCGGACCAGCGCGTACCAGCTGTCCCAGTCGTACTTCTCCACCTTGTCGGGCGGAATGCGGCCCTGGGCTCCGTCGAACCACACCTCGTCGACGGGTCCGTACTCGGTGAGCACTTCGTAGAGCTGGTTGAGCATATGGGCGCCGTAGTCGGTGGCGTCTAGCGTGAACGCCCTTGGGTCCGTACGGTCGTCGCCGTCGACGAGCGTCGGGATGGTGCGCTCCGTGCGCGCGCTGCCGTTGGCGTACACGCCGTGCAGGTACTGGTTCTCGTCGGCCGGTGAGATGTAGACGCCGACCTTGATCCCGTGGCGGCGCATCGAGTCGGCGAAGGAGCGCAGCACGTCGCCCCGCCCGCCGCGCCAACTGCTCGACGCCACCGAGTGGTCGGTGTAGCGCGACGGGTGGAGGACGAACCCGTCGTGGTGCTTGACGGTGAGGATGGCGAGCTCGAAGCCGCCGTCGCGCAGGGCGCGGGCCCACTGGTCGGTGTCGAGCCCGACGGGCTGGAAGACGTCCGGGTCCTCGTCACCGGTCCCCCATTCCAGGCCGGTGAAGGTGTTCACGCCGAAGTGCAGGAAGGCGGTGCGTCCGAGGTTCTGCCAGGCGATCTGCCGTGCGGTGGGGCGTACTCGGGAGGCCTTGCGGACCAGGTCGTCCTCGGTGTCGGAGGGGCTGACGGGGATGCGGGAGGGAGCTTCGCCGGGGGCCGCGAGGGCGACGGATGTGCCGGAGGACGCGACGAGGGCGGTGGATGCCAGGACGAAGAGGCGTCTGGAGATGGTCATGGGGTGGGGGGCTCCTCTCATCAGTGGATGGTCAACTGCCAGACGGACGGCTGCTCTTGGTCCGGCGGGTACTGGAGGAGCCGTCCTTCGTCCGTCACGTGCACCGCCATCCGCGTGATCGCGTTGACCAGCCGGTATCCGCCGCCGCGCACCGGCTCCAGCTCCCAGCGCTGCAAGGTGTCCGCGGCGACGCACGGCGATTCGGTCACCTCGACACCGGGGTCCAGGGGCACGTTCAGAGTGAGCTTCCCGCCGCTCACCTCCAGACAGCCGCCGCCCGTCGTGGACCGCAGGGTCACATAGCCGTCCGCGGTCCGCCGGACCTGGAGATCGGCGGTCGCGGCCCCACCGCGGAAGGTGTACGTCCCCTCGGCCCCCGGCACCCGGGTCAGGTCCCGCCACCCGGGCGCGTGCCCCACGGCCGCACCGCGGGCGGTGAACTCGGCATACGTCGGGTCGGGGTGCGCCGAGCCCCAGGTGACCTGGGCGATGTGCCGCAGGGCCGGGTCCATGGCCGTCGCGACCTCGTTCTCGGTCTCCCCGCGCCCGTTGTCCGGCCAGAGGCTGATCTTCGCCCCGGTGACGCCCGCGCGTGAGGCGAGCTTCTCGCCCTCGAAACTGCGCGGGTCCCAGCTCTGGTCGTACAGCGCCTTGGTGTCGGTGTGGAAGCCGCCGCGGACGAGGTAGAGGGAGTAGGCGGCGTTCATCAACGGATAGCCCTGCGCGATGAGTTGGCTGGGCTTGGTCGCTACGTTCAGCCAGTGCTCGACCGTCGTACCGGCCGTGACGGGCACGGTGTTGGCGCCGGTGAGACCGTCGTTCCAGATGCGCAGCTTCTTGCCCTTGGCCGCCGCGTAGGCCTGGACACGGTTGACGAAGTCGATGAACGCGTCCTGCGGAGTGGCGCTCGCGCCGTATCTGGCCCGTGCGTAGGCGAGGATCTGCGGGTACTTGGCGAAGTCGGAGCCGAGCATGTACTCGTCGGCGCCCATGTGCCAGGACCCGGACGTGAACACCTGCGCGTACTCGTCGATCAGGCTCGTGTAGTACGTGAAGGCCGCGTCCTGTGTGATGTCGAGCCGCGCGGGCTGCTTCACTCCGTCGGCGTCGGTGAGCTGGAGGTCCGGGCGGTTCTGGATCCAGGGGTCCATGTGTCCGGGCGAGTTGATCTCCGGGATGATCTCGACGTGGTACTTCTCGCCGAGGGCCACGAGCCGGCGGATCTCGTCCTTGGTGTAATAGCCCCAGGTGTCGGCCTCGGGATGGACGTCGCTCTTCACCTTCAGTTCGAGCAGCAGCTGGTTGAGCTTGTGGTACGCCATGTCGCGTACGAGGTTCTCCAGCCAGGGCGTCGAGATGTGGACGTAGCAGGCGCAGACGCCGACACCGCGTTCCTTGTACTGGGGCACGTCGACCGTGCTCCCGGCGGGCACGCGGTCGCTCCGGGCCAGGAGTTGGAGGAGGGTCCGGGTGCCGTAGAAGGCACCGGTCTCGGCGGCGGCGGTCACCACCAGGCTTTTGCCCGCACGCAGTTCGTATCCCTCCGCACCGAGCCGCGACGAGGACGAGTTGACGCCGATCACGATGTCACCCGCGTGCGCGCCCTGCCG
The DNA here is from genome assembly GCF_042885015.1 of Streptomyces sp. NPDC058086. Taxonomy (NCBI): domain Bacteria; kingdom Bacillati; phylum Actinomycetota; class Actinomycetes; order Kitasatosporales; family Streptomycetaceae; genus Streptomyces; species Streptomyces sp. NPDC058086. The sequence continues at coordinate 86,248 of NZ_JBHVST010000041.1, forward strand.
TAGGACAGGAACGGTGCCGTGGCCCGCCGCGCGCAGATCGTCGGCGAGAGTGTCCGCGACCCGGCGCGCCGCGGGGTCGCGCGCGACGATGCGGGAGCCGGGACCGAAGGAGTAACTGCCTTGTTCCGATTTCCAGTTGGAGAGGGCGGGGACCGTGACGGGAGGCACCGCCGCCGTCCGCGCCTGAGCCGTCCCCGCCAGCGCCGGGACCGGCGTCGCGAGCGTCAGCAGCAGCGCCGCCACGCAGCCGGCGGCCCTCCGCGTCCACCTGCTCCGAACGGACCGTGCGGCGCGTCGGTCAGCCATGCCACTCCACCTTGAACACCCACACGTACTGCCCCGCCTTGCGGGCCGCTTCCGGCACGTCGATGACCAGAGACCCGCCGCTCACCGTCCAGGTCAGCGGACGGTCGTGACCGAGCATGGTCACCTTGTCCCCGCCGCGGATCGGCACCGGCGCCTCGACGGTCAGTGTGGCGCCGGGCGCGGTCAGCGAGTGGATGTAGAACGCCTCGTTCTGCCGGACCGTGAACCGCAGGTCCGCGCCGAGCTGTGCCATCCGCGACCAGTACGTGGTGTCGTAGATCGCCTCGCCGTTGGTCCTGAGCCAGCGGCCGGTCTCGCGCAGCCGGGTCTGCATGATCTCCGGGATGGTGCCGTCCGCGCGGGGGCCGATGTCCAGCAGGAAGTTGCCGTTCTTCGACACGATGTCGACCAGGCTGTGTACGACCTCCTCGGCGGTCATGTAGGCGGCGTCGGGCGTCGCCTTGTTGTAGCCGTAGCTGAAGGGGTCGAGTCCCCGGCTCGACTCCCACTTCGCGACGACCGTGTTCTCGTACGTCGTGTACTCGGGGGTGGTGAAGTCGTGGAAGCCGATGCCCGAACGGTTGTTGACGGTCACCTCGTACGGCTTGGGTCTGTTCTTGCCGTGGTTGAAGTACTCGGCGAGGACATGCAGGCTGTCGTTCGCGCCGCCGATGTCGCACCAGATGAGGGACGGGTCGTAGCCGTCGATCAGTTCCAGCATCTGCGGGGCCTGATAGTCCTTCACATAGTCCTTGCCCGCCGTGTATCCGGTGTACGGGAGTGGCTCCAGCGTGTACGGATTGCGCGGGGCGTGGCCCATCCACGGGTTGTCGGGGTTGAACCACTCGGGCATGGAGAAGTACAGGCCGCGGTGCAGCTCGGGCGTGAACTTCTTCGAGGCGTCGAAGAGTTCACGGATCAGATCGCGCTTCGGGCCCATCTTCACGGCGTTGCGGTCGGAGACCTTGGTGTCCCACAGGGCGAAGCCCTCGTGGTGCTTGGAGGTGAGGACGTGGTACTCGGCTCCTGCGTCACGGAAGAGTTCCACCCAGGCCCGGGGGTCGAACTTCTCCGCCGTGAACATCGGGATGAAGTCGTCGTAGGCGAAGTTCTCGCCGTATGTGTCCCGGTGGTAGGCGTACACCGCGTTGTCCGGGCTCTGCAGGTGGTTCCAGTACCACTCGGCGTACTGCTTGCCGACCGGAGACCAGGCGGGCACCGAGTAGACACCCCAGTGGATGAAGATGCCGAACTTGGCGCGGTGGAACCAGTACGGGGCCTGGTGGCCGGCGAGAGAGCTCTCGGTGGGCTGGTAGTCCGGCACGCCGAGGGTCAACTCGCGCCCGGCAGAGGCGACTTGCTGCCCGCGTCCGGTAACGGTCACCTTTCCGGGCCGCGCGGTGCCCGGCGCCGTGCCCACGCGGTTGCGGATGCCGACCCTCACGCGCGCCTGCTCGCCGGGGTCGAGGCGGACGACGTGCGCGGGCTCGACGGTGCGGGCGCCCGGCACGTCGACGCCGACGGACACCCGGTCGCCGGCGAGGACGGCGACCGTGCCCGCGTTGACGACGGTGGCCTCCACGCTCTGCGCGCCGCTCGACTCCAGCAGGGAGAAGGTGGAGTGCGCGTCCCGCAGGGCCAACGCCCGCCCCTGGGCGGCCGGTTGGAGGGAGAGGGCGAAGAGGTGGAGGGAGGCTTTGCCGGCCTCGGCGGGGTTGGTGGTCGGCAGGGTGAGGGCGACCGCCTCGCGCTGGGGGTCGATCCACACCTCGGCCGTGCCGATCCCCACGCCGTGCTCGTCCTTCGTGCCGTCCGGCCGGTAGCGGTACGGGGCCGACAGCGACCCACCCGTCGCGTACCAGTCCGCGCCGCCGAGCCCGGCGGTGGTCGTCGAGCCGTCGGCGTAGTGCACGATGGCCCGCCCCGAGGCGTCGCCGTAGCTGCCCGCGGTGAGGAAGTGGGCCGAGAGATAGCGTCCGCGGGGGAGGTCGATGCGCTGGCCGAGGGCGACCACGTTGTTCCGGGCGCCCGCGGCGGAGGAGGGGAAGACGAACGCGATGCCGTCCACCTCGACGTTCCCCGCCGGGAGCTCCTCGCCGGGGAACGTGTACCCCGAGCCGTCGAAGCTGCCGCCGGGGGCGGCCGCCGTGTCGATGCCGTCGTTGTCGGTGTACGCGTCGAGCGGTACGGGGATCGGGTCGGGGACGGGAACCCACTGGCCGTGCGGCTCGACCGCCGGTCGCGCTTCGGCCGTGGCCGCGAGGGGAAGAGTGGCCGCGACGGCCACTCCGGCCGCGGCGCCCAGAACCTGACGTCTTGGATACGTGCTCATAGCGGCTCCAATTCATCGGATGTTTGATGATTGAGGCGCCACCAGATCCTGTCAATGGGGCGGGCAGGTACGAAAGTTGAGCAAGTGATCGGATGATCTGCGACTCTGCGGAGATACCGGACAAGCGTGAGCGCAAAAGTCCAAGAAGACCGGTCCGAATGTCCAAGGGCGACGGCTCTCGACGCGGCACCCCGCCGCCGGGCACAGTGCTCCTCGTACTCACCAGTAATCCCCCTGTCCCCGAGGAGCACCCGTGACCAGCTGGGTCGGCCGGACCGCCACCGAGATCGCCGCAGCCGTACGCGAGAAGCGGGCCACGCCCCGCGAGGTGGTGGCCGGCCACCTCGCGCGGATCAAGCGGCTCGACGCACGTGTGGGTGCCTTCCGTGTCGTGCGGTCCGAGGCCGCACTCGCGGAGGCCGACGAGCTGGCCGGCCGCTCGGATTTGGCCGAACTCCCCCTCGCGGGGGTGCCCGTGGCCGTCAAGGACAACCTCGCGGTGCGCGGCGAGTCGAACCGCAACGGCTCCGCCGCGACCGCGGACACCCCCGCCGATCACGACCATCCGACGGTGGCGCGGCTGCGCGCGGCGGGCGCCTTGGTCGTGGGCCTGACCAACGTGCCCGAGCTCTGTGTCTTCGGCACCTCCGAGGGTGTGCACGGCACGGCCCGCAACCCCTGGGACACCTCGCGCACGGCGGGCGGCTCCTCGGGCGGCAGCGCGGCCGCGGTCGCCGCCGGGATGGTGCCGATCGCGCTGGGCAACGACGGAATGGGTTCGCTGCGCATCCCGGCCGCCAACTGCGGCATCGTCGGCCTCAAGCCGGGCCGTGACACGATCCCGGCGGGCATCGGTCACGGCGACTGGTTCGGCATGTCGGAGAACGGGCCGCTCGCGACCACGGTCGAGGACGCCCGCCTGATGTTCGCGGTCCTGTCGGACACCGAGGCGATACGCCCCTCGGGCAACCTCGTCCGCAAGGTGGCCGTCTCCGTGCGCAGTCCGCTGGTCGGCGTGAGTGTCGGCCGCCCCTACGCGAACGCGGCCCGGGAGGCCGCCGAGTTGCTGGCCGGGGCGGGCCACGAGGTGCGGCCCGCCGACCCGCCGTACCCCTACTGGCTGGGCACCGCCGCGCTGATGCACTGGACGGCGGGCACCGCGGTGGACGCCGAGGACCTCGACCCGCGCCGGCTGACCCGGCGGACCCGGGTGCACGCCGCCGTGGGGCGCCGTTTCGTGGCCGGGGTGCGCACGGGTGAGCGCCGCGAGCAGCTGCGCGGGCGTCTGCGGCCGTTCTTCGCGGAGCACGACGTGCTGCTCACCCCGGCACTGGCCCGGCGGGGGCCGGCCGCCGCGCCGTGGCACAAGCGGGGCTGGCTGCGCAATGTACTGGTCAACACCAACTACTCGCCGCTGACGCCGCCGTGGAACCTCACCGGGTGGCCCGCGATGGCGGTACCGTTCGGAACCCTGCCGAGCGGGGCCCCGGCGGCCGTACAGCTGGTCGGACGACCCGGAACCGAGCTCGAACTCCTGGAGTTGGCAGGGCAGTTGGAGGAACTGCGGCCGTGGCGGCGGACGGCGCCACTGGACTGAGGAGCGGCGACAGGGCCTAGGTGTATTGATCACGAGCGTTGTTGACACGAACGGGTCTTGATCATGGCGAAGACCTCCGGTGTGGTGGAGCTGTCTAGGACTGCACCGCACGGAGG